>NZ_JAYGHE010000014.1:0-62931 GCF_034931145.1 Nostoc sp. UHCC 0252
TCAATGAGCTTAACCCAATCAATTTGATTGTTTTTCATAAAATTGAGTATAAAGTCTTGAGTCATCTCATTAACTTTCGCAGCATACGCAGATTTAAATTTTTCATCTTTTGCTTTTTCATCAATTGGTACAATTATTTCTTGATAAAGATTATGATCATTAGATATAAAATACCAAAAATCCTGACCAGCATATTTGTAATAAATTTTTTCAATATCTATATTATTTTTTAAATGCACAGTCTCTCTTCCATACATGCAGCCATTTACTGCAATAATCTCACTAGTAACGCCTTTTTGCCTTAAATTTTGTTTTGCAATTTTAAAATTACTTTTCATTGCGGCTATCTGGTCAGAATTAGCCCAATTAGTTCCAGATTTTATTCCTACTATATAATAAATACCATCTCTTTCAAATTCTAAATCTACACTTTTAAAATTAGATTTAAAACCACCATATAAAGATTGAGATACATAAATAGCAAATCTTTCTAGTAAATTTCCAAATTTTGTTTCCTCTTGTGAAGAAAGAAAAGCATCAACAATGCTTTTTACTAAATCTCCAGCTAATTCAATATTTTTAGCTTTAAATAAATAAATATGGATTTTTACGCTTTAAAATGTCTTTTAAACGTAAATTATTTAGGTTATTAAGCCTATCGTTGTAAAAGGGAGTCATAACTTCCTCTGAAAGATAGTCATAATAATTTTGATAAAGAGAATTATTCATAGTAATTTCATTTGGGTAGCACTCTTATTAACGGCGTTTACCTTACCAACTTTTGAGTTATCCCGCTTTTTATCTGTTTCACTCAAGTTTTTCAGTCTTGACTTCGCCCAGTCCCCCATTGGAACCATTACTTCCTCTTGGTACATATTAAATTTTTTTTGCTTATTGAACTGTAAGCATCTCTCCCAAGCATCACGAAAACGATTTGACCATTTACCAGGAAAACAATTTCTTTTATGCCACATAAATTCTTCTGTCCACAACCAACCTTGTTTTTTCATCTCCAATATGAGTTCTAAAACATACGTGTGGCGTTCACTATTAACTACTCTTTCCTTGATGTTTAATATAAATGTTCCATCATCCTTCAAAACTCGCTTCAATTCTTGTGATATGGGTAAAAACCATTCCACATATTTATCAGGATGAACCCCTCCATAAGTATTTTTTCTACTATCAGCATAAGGAGGTGAGGTGACAATAAGATCAACAATATTAGAAGGGATAGATTGTAGAATATCCAAACAGTCGCCAAGGATAATTTTATTACGCCACTCCTCTAAATTTGGAGTAGATTCGTTTTGGTCTGAAACTGTAGATATTTCTGGGGAAATACTTAAACTCATTTTTGTAGTACATACAAAATCTTAGAAACTTATTAATAGCATGATTCTTAAACTCAATGCATGAAAATAAAGCAACAAAGTTTTGTAAGCTATTAAATTAATATATTTCAAAATCAATATTGAACAAAAAGTTTGATTTTCAATAATCAAAGCCCGTGACGAGGATTGAACTCGTGACCTCACCCTTACCAAGGGTGTGCTCTACCACTGAGCCACACGGGCAAAATATAATTCCGATTTTTCAGCTAGAAGTTAAATGCTGGGAGTTTTGATGCTTACCCAGACATTATAACTTATAACTTCGTAAGTGGTGGGCCGGGCTGGATTTGAACCAGCGTAGGCGCTAGCCAACGGATTTACAGTCCGTCTCCATTAACCACTCGGACACCGACCCGATTTGTCTCACGATTTAAAATCTTAGCACCACCTTTTATAATTAGCAAGTGGTTAGAAAAAATAACTTGCAGGTAGAGATCGCAACAAAACTGCGTCTCTACCTTATGGATAAAAATACTGGTTACACGCTCATCTCCAGCATTCGTTGCATTGGTCGCAGTGCAGCAAGACGAATATCCTCTGACATGGTAATTTCGGGAGTGCGATTTTTCATTGCCCAGTAAAGCTTTTCTAGCGTGTTTAACCGCATAAATGGACATTCGTTACAAGCGCAGTTATTTATCGGTGGGGCAGGAATAAAATGCTTGTCAGGAGCTAGTTTTTGCATTTGGTGAATGATTCCCGGCTCTGTCGCAACGATAAATTCTTTCGTGGGGCTGCTTTGACAATACTTGAGTAAGGCGGCTGTGGAGCCAATAAAACTGGCGTGGCGCAATACACTACTTTCACATTCTGGGTGTGCGATCGCTTCTGCTTCAGGATGGGCAATTTTTAACTGGACAATTTTCTTTTCCGAGAAGGTTTCATGGACAACACAGCTACCTTGCCATAGCACCAAATCTCGTCCAGTTTGTTCCATGACATACCGCCCCAAATTCCGATCTGGGGCAAAAATAATCGGCTGTTCTTTCGGTATCTGTTCTACAATCTTCACAGCGTTGGAACTGGTGCAAATAATATCGCTCATCGCCTTGATATCAGCAGAACAGTTGATGTAAGACACCACCAAATGATCTGGATGCGCTGCCTTAAAAGCTGCAAATTCGTCTGGTGGACAACTATCTGCTAAAGAACAACCAGCATCCAAATCTGGTAAAAGTACTAATTTATCGGGATTAAGTATCTTTGCTGTTTCTGCCATGAAGTGAACACCAGCAAAGACGATCACATCCGCATTGGTTTTTTCGGCGGCTCTTGCTAGTTGTAATGAATCCCCAATAAAGTCGGCAATATCCTGAATATCTGGCTCTTGATAATAATGCGCCAGGATAACTGCGTTGAGTTCTTTTTTAAGACTCTGAATCGCGGCAAACAAATCTAGTGGTAGTTCACCCAGTTGGGTGTTTTCTCGTTGAGCTAGTGCAGTAGTAAACACAGTTTAGGGGTGCTTTATGTTGCAAATGTATGTCCTGTGGATTCAATTATAGTAGTTTTTACCAAAAATAGTGGACGGTTGATATTTTGGGGTTGTGTCCAAATCGGGCTGAGTTTCATATCCTGGAGATAGACGGCAAGGAAAGTGGCATGACCAGTCAGAAAACTCAATCGATAAACCTCAAAATTGCTGTAGTTGGAGATATTCACGACCAATGGGAAGTGGAAGATGGCGTTGCACTCAAGCATTTGGGTGTTGACTTAGTGCTGTTTGTCGGGGATTTTGGCAATGAATCGGTGGAAGTGGTCAGAGCGATCGCATCTCTCGATATTCCCAAAGCAGCCGTGATGGGCAACCACGATGCCTGGTACACCGCCACCGAATGGGGACGTAAAAAGGCTCCTTATGACCGCTCTAAGGAAGACTGGGTACAGGAACAACTCGATTTATTAGGTTCGTCCCATGTCGGTTACGGTAAGTTAGATTTCCCCGCTTGGAATTTAACTGTAGTGGGGGGTCGTCCCTTTACTTGGGGTGGCCCAGAGTGGAAATTCGCGGAAATCTGTAAAGAACGTTACGGTGTGACGAGTTTGGAAGAATCCGCCGATCGCATCTTCAAAGCTGTTAAAAGCGCCGCTTACGAGACAATTATATTTTTGGGTCACAATGGGCCTAGTGGGTTAGGCGATCGCCCCGAAGACCCCTGCGGCAAAGACTGGCATCCAATTGGCGGCGACTTTGGCGATCCAGATTTGGGCGAGGCGATTTCTCATGCCTTGACTGCTGGTAAAACCATTCCTCTGGTGACATTTGGTCACATGCACCGAGATTTACGCCATACCAAGAAGGTGCAGCGCAAGCCCATCTTTAGAAGTCCAGAGGGGACAATTTACTTAAATGCGGCTAGTGTCCCCAGGATTGTGGAAAATGACGGCGAGAAGTTGCGTAATTTTTCCATTGTCACCCTAGAGGCAGGTGTGGTTTCGCAAGTTTCCCTAGTTTGGGTGGGGAATGACTTTCAGGTAGCTAAGGGGGAAATTTTGTACGAGCGATCGCGTATTGTGTCGTAGATATTCGCATCCAGTAGTGCAATCTGCGTAGATAATAGGGTATAGTATTATCTGTCAAGTTTAGTGCTAACCAACAAAAGCGCCTGAATAGCGTCTAAAACTAGGATCAGCACAAGTTTGACAGATTTACTGGAGAGGTGGCAGAGTGGTCGATTGCGTCCGACTTGAAATCGGATGAGGCTAAAACCTCCGGGAGTTCGAATCTCCCCCTCTCCGTTGAATAAAAATTAGAATTTACAAATGTAAGTCATTGATTGGATTTCATCTCAGCAACGGCTTAATTGTAATTAATTCTTCATTAGCACCTCTTGAATTCTTAAAGTTAGGAAGAGCTTCAAGAAACTTACCTAAACGGATGCTGGCATAGATTCATTGATGGACTCATCTGCTTTTTCATAGAGAGCATTAAGGTAATCACGCTGCCGCACGCCTTTAATATTACTACCTCTCAATAATTGATGAAATAAGAGTCGAGCAGAATCTTCATGTAAAAGTACCTCACTTCCTGCTTGTAATTGTTTATTTTCTACATAATTTCTGGCTTCTATTTTGGACTGTTCCAAGTAGAAATGGAATAATTTGACGGCTTCCTCTTCATTTCTTATAGGTGAAAGTTGAACTTCATTAGCAAGACGACCTCTAATAGCTGGTAGCATTTCACGGTAACGATTAAGAGCATCTGTTGTTAAAGCAACCATTAAGAAAAGATATTGAGGTAGTGCATCAATTAAAGCGCGGAGAGCCGACAAATATCTTAAAACTATAGTTTTCGATAAGCTGAAGTCTTGCTTTTCTAATTCATCTAGAAGAATAAAAATACCTTCTAGAGTTTTCATCTGTGAACCTAAATATACAATATCTCTTAATGCTCTTGTTTTTGCTTCTACAGTATCTAGACGAAAATTTACTCCCAGCTCGGTTTGATGAATTTTTCTTACAGGTAATCCTAAAAGCCATTGATATGCTAGAGATATACGCTCATTTAGTTTTTCTTCTGACTTAACCTCTAAAAGAGTTCTTAGCATTGTTTTAATTTCGCTCATCCGAACAAATTCTAATAATTTTTCAATATCATCTATTTCTTGTTTCTTCTTTGCAAGTGCATCAATTGAACGACGTAAGTAGTCTTCTCCTAAATTTTCAAATATAGACCTAATGAGTGGACCAAAAAATGGTTCTGGATCTGGAACGTATCTAATAACAAAAAAACCTTGTGGAGAAAGTTTTTCACGCAAAGCATTTTCATACGCATTCAGAAGGTTGGTCTTGCCAATTCCTTGGCTAGCAGTTATTGAAATTACATGAGACTTGCGATCTGCATAAAATGTCTTTACCGCAGCATCAACTTGCTTATCTGCTTCTGTTGACATATGCGGATGACCACTGGTTTGTCCAGCGCTGGGGAAAGGGTTACTCAACACACCAAACTTTCTGTAAAGCAATTTGGATTGCTCTTCTGGTGCGTTAGTAGTCGCCTCATCTGTAAATAGATTTTCAAGAGGCATTTTTAACTCCTTCTAGCTTAATACGTACAGCAGATGTACCAGGTATAAGAAAATCTCCATGATAGAGATAAACTTTTTCTAACTGGGGAAGTCTGTCACTTGTCTTAATTATCCACAAATCGTGCTGTTCAAAACGAGTATCTGGAGTAGATCCTTCAGCATAGACATTCAATAAGTTTTGTTCTTGTGCTTCTTTCAGCAATTTTCTAGATAATATGGGATGAACAGCATATCTAATAGCCAATTCTTCTAACCAGCGACCAGTAAGTATCCATTCTGTGTCTTCCCTTGAACGAATTAATTTATAAACCTCTACTGCTAAATTAGCAAAATCTGCTAATTTAGGGATGTTATCAGTGGCAACAATTTTTTGGTTTTGTATATTCAACCAAGCACAGGCTGACTCACCGAGCTTGATGTAGGTTGGTTTTGCTTTGTTTGAAATTGGTAATGTGCTATATTCAACACTTTTGTTTTGATTTACATAGTTACATATTGCGTCAAAAGATGGTATTTTCTTCCAAAAATATAAAACTTTTATAGAATCTTCGTTTAGGATACTTTCCCATAAAAACTTTAGTAATTCTGTACATAGAATTTTATTATCATTAAGCTCAACAAATTTTCCACTATGCAGAAAATTCTTATACAAACTATAGCGAGATTGATGTGTTAAACCCAACTTTTCTTGAGCCTCTTGATTAGTTAGTTCTCCTTTGTCTACTAACATTTTCATTAGTAAGAACATCTGATCTGGACTAAATGCATATGTCTTAGCTATTGCTTCTATATTTGGGCTAGAAACTGCATTAGTTTGATCTTGGCTTTCTATGTCGGTTGATAGCACAATGAAGGTATTATCTGTTGTTACAGAGGATGTTACAGAGTTAAAATTTCCCCAAAGAAGATCATCCTTAACATGATGTGGTTGCCAACTATATTCCCCACTAGGTATGCCCCATAGCTCTAATGACTCATTAGTGTTGTAATTTTGCAAGCGCAGGCAACCAAAAGATACAGCTAATTCCCAAAGGACATCTGTTAGTGGTACTGTATATATTTCTTGACTGAAAGGATGAAAAAGAGAGCCAGTCAGTTTTCTACTATCAAATTTAGGAACAGAACGAGCTTGGAAAAAGAATACATCCATTCCTTCAGCCATTGTCATTCTAGCTAGACCTTGATCGCTGGTAAGAAGGGCAAGTGGATGATCCGGGCGAACTTGGGTTTGAAAGCGTCGTGCAGTTTCTAAAATGAGACGATCAGCAAAACTTCTAGTTACATTTTGTAAGCCTAAAGCTTTATCTTCAGAATCTGGGCTAGATGTCACAATTCCACGTAGGGGATCAGCACCTAAATCACCACGTTCTATTTCTGCATCCGAATGTAATTCTAGACGAAGTAAAGTTCTTTGCCCTCCTTGACTAAGAAGATGTTGACGAAGTGTTGCAGGGTGATTTTTAGTTTTGTTCTTATTTTCATTACTCCAGCGAATTTTAGAAAGATAATTATCTACTTGTGTAAGTATTTCCATATGAACTATCGCTGGAACTTTAATTCTTACCCAAGGCGTAAGAAAGCGACATAAAAAATCAAGTCCTCCTTGATGAACGGCTGATGTATCTGTAACAACTGTGATCGGTTTCTGTAAAGGTATTTTGGCAATAGTTTCAACATCAAAAATTGGTAAAAGTAGTAGAGTCCTTCGTAATACATCCTGTAATCCTTCCCTAAAAGCTTTCTGAACACTATCTTTAGTCTGTGGATTTTCAAGAGCTTTAGCAATATTCTCATTGAGCTTTTCTGAGGATGGTAATTGCCATTCAAAGCCACCAAACTTAGCAGCACAATACTCATCATATCTGGGTTCATTTTCAGTATATTTCTCTCCTGGTTGTAATGAAATAGTTCCCACATTTACCCATTTTTCACGCCCAAAACAAATATCTTCACCAAGAAATATTTCAAATGGTTCTCCCTTATTACCTAATTGGGCGATACATTTTAGTGCATCTTCTTTACTGAGTAATTTTAATTCCATATGCTTATTATTTTAATGAAGAGACACATTGACATCTGGAACATTAACAAATGTATCACATACCCACTGAATATGTTGGCGTAAAGCTAGAAGTTGATGTTGACGAAGGTTGACAGTATCACTATTAGATAAGCGTCTAGATAAGGGTTCAAGTTCTTCTGAGTCGCTCCAAGATGATTCGTCGTTAGATAGTATCTCGTCTATTACTTGAATAACTTGTTTGAACTGCTCAATTCCACGTTTTTCTGGTTTCGTTCCTAGTGTAAATTTTTCAATTAGTTCTTCTCTTAGTCGCTGAGTTTGCTCACTGCTAGTCATTGAACCAAAGGGATCTCCAAACGGTTCCCAAGAATAAATTGGTTGTTGATGAAATGTCGGATCGACTAAAGCATTTGTGTTGATGTCTAAGTATGTTTTTTCCCAACGACAAGGTTGCCAAACAATAAGCTTTAATGGACTTGAACTATTGCTGATCACAAGAATTAATTCTCCAAAGTAATTATTAATTAATAGTTATAGCGATTCCCAGTTACGTGAGGTACAGATAATATTTTGAAACGCAAAGGGACGCAAAGTAAAGCGCAGAGGTACGCAGAGATTTGTACCTCAGCAGACTAGAAAAAGCTATAGATTAAATTTAACTATCAAATTAGTTTCCATTTAGGAATCATAGGTTTTGAGTATCAAGTCAAAACTTGAGTGATTTTTTTGGATATTATAATCATAATTGCAACTTGGCTACACTTTCTCAAAAGCAGAGATGCGATCGCCCCACTCCCGCCTTATGCTTGCATCGTGCTAGCATAAAGATAAATTCTACTTTGAGGTAAAGCAATGGCTACCCTTTATGTAAGAAATTTACCTGATGATTTGTATGCCAAGCTGCAAGAGTTAGCGGCATCTGAACACCGTTCCATTAATGCCCAAGTTATAACTCTGTTAGAACAAGCTTTAAAAACTGAAGCACAGCAAATAGAAGACCAGAAACACCAGAATGTACTTAAAGTCCTAGAAGAAAGTCGCCAGCGCCGCCGCGTGAATCCAGCAGACTTCGGATTACCTGATAGTACTGAACTGATTCGAGAAGACCGCGACAGATGACTACCCCTCTAAGATGCGTGTTAGATACCAGTGTGTGTATCAAGTATTTTATCGCTGATCCACTAACTGCCAAAGTTAATCAACTTTTCGACCATTTTGCCAATCCACAGACGGAAATATTTGTTCCAGACCTCTTTTACATTGAGTGTGCTAACGCCTTATTGAAGTACGTCCGTGCAAGGATGTACACTGCTGCTGAGGTTCAGACAGATTTAGCCACCCTCAAAGCTTTTCCGTTACGTGTTGTCTCGACATCTGACTTGATGGCGGATGCAGTTACTATAAGCTTGAGTTATGGAACTTCTGCCTACGATGCTTCTTATGTCGCGCTATCACAGCAGGTAGGTGCTACTTTACTGACTCTCGACGGCAAGCTGGTAAAGGCTTTAGCCGCTTCGTCTTACAATGTTTCCTCGTTTAATGACTTCGAGGTTCCGCCGTTAGAGTCAATGTAGAAGCGATCGCCTTTTCTCACCATATATTCAACCCCAAGGCATTGAATGAGGCTAAACAAATCGATACAAACTCAGAATTGGGGAAATTAAATTTTTATCACCGACTTACTTAGTTGCAATAAAATTAGTTTGTAAAGCAGGGTATGAACCTGCTGTTTTTAATACTCAATTGTCAAAAATGCCTTTTACTTATAACCGCACGGTTCGCTTTCAAGATACTGATGCTGCTGGGGTAGTTTATTTTGCTAATGCTTTGAGTATTTGCCATGAGGCTTATGAAGAATCTTTAGAAGCATCAAGTATTAATCTCAAAGATTTTTTTACTCATCCATCTGTAGCTTTTCCCATTGTTCATGCTAGTGTTGATTTTTTGCGCCCTATGTTTGGTGGGGACAAACTGCTGATTAGTTTAATTCCCCAAAAAATAGGTGTTGAGAAGTTTGAAATTACTTACGAAATTACTGTGGGTGAAGTGATAGTTGCTAAGGCTATTACTCGTCATGTTTGTATTGATGTGAGTAGTAGAAGTAAGCAGGAATTACCTGATGAGATTATTCAGTGGTTGGAGACGAACCGCAGAGACGCAGAGGGCGCAGAGAGAAGAAGGTCGAGGGAGATTATGTGATAGGGTTTTGGAGGAATTCTGTGGCTATTTGCTGTAATTGTTGGCGGTTGATTTTACCTTGGGAGTTGCGGGGTAAGTTTTGCTGGGGAATCCAATATTTAGGGATTTTAAATTTGCTGAGTTTGTCTTTGAGTAGGGTTTGGATTTTTAAGGCAGAGGTATTTGCTTTTTTAGGAATGTAAATCGCTGTTAAGGCTTGTCCCCAATGTTTATCTGGGATACCGATGACACAAATGTCGGCAACCATTTGAGTGGCTTGTATAGCTGATTCAATCTCTGCTGGGTAAATATTTTCTCCACCTGTAATAATTTTGTCGCTGCTACGTCCGACTATATTTAAATAACCTTGATCGTCTAAAAACCCTAAATCATCTACTTGGAAATCAGTTTTATTTTCTCTGGTTATAGGATAGTAACCAAGGGCTAAAGATTGAGCATTAATAGTGATATTTCCAATTTGATTGGGTTTTAAAATCTCGCTTTGCTGATTGCGAATAGTTACTTTGGCATGGGGAAGAATTTGACCACTGCTAATTTTACCACCGAGAAAATCATCAGGTTTGAGGGTAGCAATTTGAGAGGCGGTTTCTGTCATGCCATAGGTAGGTGCTAATCGAATACGATGAAATCTGGCTTTTTCTAGTAATTCCTTCCATGCTGGCGCACCTCCCAAAAGTACGGTATTAAATTGAGATAACCATTCAGTTAATTCTGGATTTTGCAGGAGACGTTGTAACTGTGTTGGTACTAAAGATATGAAAAATTCTGATTGTTTAATATTTAATATTTGACCGGATTCTACGGCTTTAAATGGTTGAATAGCTAGTTTACCTGCGGTGGTGAAAGAACGCATAAATTGCATTAAACCGCTAACGTGATATAGCGGCAACACGCAAAATGAATTGACTTGTTTGATTTGAAAGTATTCTGTAAATCCTTGTACCGATGAGATGAGAGTTTCCCAAGTGTGAATAGCAAATTTAATTTGTCCTGATGAACCACCTGTAGGAATCATGATGCTATTGGTAATTGGGCATTGGATATTATTTCCATACCCCATGCCCCATGCCCCATGCCCCATTCCCAAAATAATATCTGGCTGTACTAAATCAAAGACTTGTTGCCATTCTTGTGTTCCCCAGTCGGGGTTACAAAGAAAAATTGGACAATTAGCTGCACAAGCGGCAATAAAACTTGCTAAAAATCGTAATGGTTCGCATTCAGCTAAGATAATTTTTGGTGGCGTTCCACAGGCTGATAATTGTGTTAGTTCTAAATATAGTTCTTGAGCTATTTGATTCAATTGAGTACTGTTATAACCGATAAGCCAATCATCCTTAGATAGGTTATTTAGACAGTCTAAAGGTCGTTCCATAAAGATTGAAACCACGTTTCTTCTTGTTCAAAAAAATGGTCGATACCAAAACCAATTGCTCTGTTGTTTTGGGATAATTCGGCTGTGAGTTGGAGTGCTGCTTGTTTACCGATCGCAGTTTCAAATACTGATGAAAATACAGTATCAATTTGATACTGGTGGCAAAACTTTCTCAGACGAGATGGTGATCCAACTATCCCAGGCTTTATCACAAAAATCCCTCGCCAACCTAGTTGATAACAGGCGGCGAGTTGTCCAAGTGTGGCGACAGATTCATCTAAAGCGATCGCAGTTTCATAAGTCGTACTCAATTCCAACATCTGCTGAAATTGCTCAACGGGTAGCGGTTGTTCGATAAATTCAATTTCTATGGGTAGTTCTGCATTTGCCTTGAGATTGTCGCAAGTCCACAGCCATAAGTTAGCTTCTTCATAGGTGAGTCCACCGTTGGCATCTAATCGCAGTTTGGTAAAGGCGGGTAAGGTGTGTATTAGTAAGTCAAAAATTTCTAGTTCATCAGCGATCGCATCCACACCAATTTTCCACTTAAACGTGCGATATCCTTGCTGCCACAACGTTTCCCATTGATTTAAAGCCGCTTCCCCTGCTGGTAATAAGGCACTGAAAGATTGGGCATGGGGCATGGGGCATTGGGCATTGGGCATTGAGAAGAATTCATTTCCCCACTTCCCACTCCCCCACTCCCACGCTGACTCAAAGCCAAACTGACAAGCAGGTAACTCATCTGGGATCGAGAAAATTATCTCGTCTGTAATTTCTTCTGGAAGTTGGCGACAAAAATATAAGGCTTGTTCTAGGGTTTCGGAACCAAACCAGCTAATGGGGGCAATTTCTCCCCAGCCGACTTTACCTGATTCATCGGTGAGGCGAAGAATAATACCTTCACGAATATCCCACTTACCATGATTAGTAGTCAGCGATCGCAAAAATTTTCGCTGATAGGGACGAAATTGAAACCTGTAAGTCATTAGTCAAGATTTATTAGTGATTCTCCCAATTCCCAATGTCCTAGAGAATAAATCCTAAGCCGAACAGCAAGCAAGCCCAGAAATGCACGGCTACAGCGATGAATTTACAGTTACTAACTTTATCCGGCTGGTTATGATTTTCTTGGACGTGGCGGCATAATTTGACAGCAAAGGGTAAACTTACCCAACTCAGTAACGTCCAAACTGGAGAAATTCCCAATAGTACAAACAGCAAGGTGAGGGGATAAATGCTAGCAGTAAACCAGATTAGGACTTGGGCCCCTTTTTGGGTTCCTAGACGGACGATAGGCGATCGCTTACCTGCGGCTATGTCATCCTTAACTTGGTGGAAGTGTGAGCAAAACAAGACTAAGGTTGTGGCAATCCCAACAATGACTGAGGCTGCTAAACTTGTCATTGACCAAGTTTGAGTTTGGCTGTAGTAGGCTGCCTCTACTGCTAAAGGGCCAAAGGCAAAAAAGCAAAGAATCTCGCCTAAACCCTGATATCCTAAGCGAAAGGGAGGCCCTTGGTACATATAGCCCAAACCACAGCATAGTAGAATGATGCCGATAACAGTTAGGTCTTGTTGCCAAAAGGCGATCGCTAGTATGCCCAGCAATCCCAAACCTAAACACAAATTTCCTAACCAAAATACTAATAGCTTATTGCTAGTCAAATTCACCAGAGAATGTTGTTTATTTTGATCGATACCTGTTTCAGAATCAAAGACATCATTACTGATATTTTCCCAGGCAAGAATTAAAATTGCGGCAGTTACAAAAGTAGAAAATACTGCACCATTGAACATTTGAGTGTCTGCATAAGCAACTGCTGTTCCTACCCAAATGGGCATAATGGCAACGCTGTACATTGGCGGTTTAATCGCTGCCATCCATAACTTAGTGTTGGGATATAAAATTTGCTTGGTAGTCATCAGTTGTGATTAATTAAATTGCCGGAATATTACTCACACTTGAAATTTTATGATTTAAAGAGACGCTAGATTTGGGTGATATATAAATAACTCTCACTTGTTAACCTCGTGTTGTTAACACTCACCCTCACGTTGCAATCTCAGGCTGAAACTGTCTTATTATGGTCTAGGAACACCATGAACAAAGCAAATCCTACGCTGGTGAAATGGCAACTTAATATGTTACCTGTAAAAATACGACCACGATTAATTACACTTTAGGAAGTAACTTCAAAAAAATTTACTATCGTTAGATCCATGACAGTTTCACCATGTCGTAGCAACTTGTTTGTAGAGCGCAAAGATTTATATCAATTTTTGTTATCAATCCAAGAAAAGTGCCTCCAAAATAATGACAAGCAAATTGTCAGTATCTCTCAAGAGATCGATTTAGTTGATCCTTTACTTGTATTGGATCGACTTACACAAGCAAATGAAATAAATTTTTACTTTGAGGACAGAGCTAAAGGAGAAGCGATCGCAGCAATTGATTCTGTAGCAAAATTACAGATTGACGGTGCAGATCGTTTTGCTCAAGCTGAACATTTTATCAAATCTTGTCTAAAAAATATAATTAATTTTGGTAAAGCTAATCAACCTTTTTCTGGGCCTCACTTTTTTTCTTATTTCAGCTTTTTTGATAAAAACGCCCAAGCGGATTATCCATTTCCATCTGCTACCATTTTTCTTCCACGTTGGCAAGTAGCAGTAAAAAATCAGCGTTGTATATTAGTAACAAATATAATTCTTAATGAAAATACAAATATTCAAAGGTTGTTGGAGAATGTGCAAAATAAAATTGAATTTATCCAATCTTTAGAATATTACTCTGCTAATATTGATTGTTTTTCGGGAAATTTATACAAGAAATCTGTCACGAATGCTACACATTTTAAACGTTCAGTAATATCTGTTTTGGAAAAAATTCGGTCTAGTCATTTAAGTAAGATTGTCCTAGCAGATATATTAGATGTAAAATCAAGCAACCGCTTTGACTTAGTTAAATCCCTAAATAATCTTAGGCGAATACATCCTAATTGTTATATTTTTTCTACAAGTAATGGCAAAGGACAAAACTTTATTGGGGCGAGTCCAGAAAGATTAATTAGTATTAATAATCAACAGTTAATTACAGATGCTTTGGCTGGTTCTGCACCACGAGGTAAAACCCCTGCTGAAGATGCAGCTAATGCCAATCGCTTACTCAATAGTGAAAAAGAAAAGCATGAACATTCGCTAGTACTTGATTTTATTACACAACGCCTATCTCAACTAGGTTTGTCACCACAAATATTAGCACCACGGCTGCGACAATTATCGAACATCCAGCATTTGTGGACACCAATCAGTGCTGTAGTACCAGCGAACATCCACCCATTAAAAATTGTCGGACAATTGCATCCTACACCAGCCGTTGCTGGTGCAGCAAGAGATGTAGCCTGTGCCGAAATTCGTCGTTACGAAAGCTTTGAGAGAGGTTTGTATGCTGCGCCTCTGGGTTGGATAGATTCTCAGGGTAACTGTGAGTTTATTGTGGGAATTCGTTCAGCATTGATTGATGGCGATCGCGCGAGATTGTATGCTGGTGCTGGGATCGTTGCTGGCTCCGATCCTGACAAGGAGTTTGCAGAGGTGCAACTTAAACTTCAGGCGTTATTGAAAGCGTTAGTTTAAAGTTAATTACTAATCTTGTATGCCAGCTAAAGTCGATAAACCCTTAAGTTCCGACATCAAAGGGCGATCGCACTAATTTTTAATTTATTGTTTTGTTATTGCTGCTCATTTTAAGATGTAGTTTAACTCTTTGGAATATGATTTCAGAAAACCAAACCATTGAAGAACGTTATGGATTAGAAGATATAGATACAATTGCTGTGGGATTATTGGTAAATGCGCCTTTAGACCAAATAGCTGAAATTGTGGCACAGTTTGGGGCGGAGTGGGAGCAGGACATTCACGAGCAAAATATTCAAAATCCTGGACTGCTTGTATTTCAATTTCGCGGACATTCGTGGACAGGAATTTTAGATGTATCTATGACCGACAAGTATACGTATGTTACTACTGATACATTTGATGATTCTCATAACTTTGTAACCTGTTCGTGGGATTGGGAGCTACAGGCTCAATCTATTTCTCAACAGCTACATACCCGTACAATTTACTACTGGGTTGATGATTCTGGTTTGACCATTGGTTACGTTTATTGGGAGAACGGTGAACTGATGGAGCGTTTGGAGTTTGATGAGGCGATCTGGCAAGATAATCATGATGAAGCTTTACTGGACGAGCCGGAACGCCAAGTTGAGCCACACTTGTTTGAGTCAAAGTTTCGGCGACTGACAGCAGGAGAAATAGAAAACGCATATAGCTTTGTAGAAGACTTCCTGCATGAACAGCAGGCTTATGCAGCTACCAGATTGAGTCGCTTCAAGTGCCAACGCGATGATTTTATACGGATTGATTATATTGCTTTTGTTTAATACTTTTGCGATCGCGCGAGATTGTATGCTGGTGCTGGTATCGTTGCTGGCTCCGATCCTGACAAGGAGTTTGCAGAGGTGCAACTTAAACTTCAGGCGTTATTGAAAGCATTAGTTTAACGAGGCTTCTAAATTACAAAATATCCAAAGATTTATCTGCATAAAAGCATATAAAAAATACACCGATTTATCCGGTGTATTTCTAGCGTTACTAGAGCATATACTTTTGATAATGTTTTACACTAAATCCTGATGAGTAAAAGCTTTAGCATTCGCCCCAGTGTAAGTAGCTACAATATGTCCATCGCCAGTCATTTGATATTTATATGTCACTAACCCTTCTAAACCAACGGGGCCGCGAGGAGGCATTTGTTGCGTACTAATCCCGACTTCTGCACCGAAACCATAGCGGAAACCATCAGCAAATCGGGTAGAACAATTGTGGAATATATTGGCTGAATTTACCAGTCCAAAGAAAGTTTCCACAGATGCTGAATCTTCAGTAATAATCGCGTCAGTATGACGAGAACCATATTCGTTAATATGCGCGATCGCACCTTCTAAAGAGTCTACAATTTTAATCGACAAAATAAAATCGCTGTATTCTGTTTCCCAGTCTTGCTCTGTTGCAGCTACGATATTAGGCAAAAGTTCTAAGGTGCGTTTATCACCTCTTAATTCTACATGACGTTCTTGCAAAGCCTCAGCAACTTTCGGTAAAAACTCTGTAGCAATTGATTGGTGAACTAGCAAAGTTTCAATTGCATTACAGACAGCAGGATATTGCGCTTTTGCATCAACAGTAATCGGAACTGCTTTAGAAATATCAGCCGCTTTATCTATATAAAGATGACAAATACCATCGGCGTGGCCTAATACAGGAATCCGTGTATTTTCTTGTACGAACCGGACAAAGGAATTAGAACCTCTAGGAATAATTAAATCTACATATTTATCTAACTTCAAAAGTTCTAGAGTTTCTTCTCTAGTTGTTAATAACTGCACTGCATCTGGATTAACAGCAGTTTGAGATAATCCTTGTTTAATTGCTTTAACTATTGCTTCACAAGAACGTACCGCTTCCTTTCCGCATTTGAGAATTACACCATTTCCCGATTTAATCGCCAAGGAAACAATTTGAATCGCCGCTTCTGGACGGGCTTCAAAAATAATCCCCAAAACACCTAAAGGACAAGTAATTCGTTTGAGAATTAAACCAGTATCAAGTTCGCGGTGAATCTGGACTTTACCAATTGGATCGGCTAGCTTACCAACATCTCGTACCCCAACGATCGCATCTCTTAATTTATGTTCATCTAACTGCAAGCGTTTATAAAGCGGTTTGGGAATTCCTTCGGCATTAGCAGCTTCACAATCAGCGATATTTGCTTGTAAAATTTCATCTTTAGCTGATTCTAAAGCTTCTGCGATCGCAACAAGTGCCTGATTCTTTGCCTCAGTGGAGAGAATCGCCAGCTTACTTGCAGCTTTGCGGGTTTGTCCTGCGATCGCAATTAGGGGAGAACTAATATCAAAAATAGTCATAGCAAAAATCTTTACCTTTTCTTCATCTTATCAATCTGAAGTTGATTATTGCTTCTCGTCTTCCCCCAATCGGGTGAACCATTTGGGTAATCAGCAATTACTCTGATCGGGTGAAGCAAAACCGGGTTCAAAACATTTATTCTTTGAATATGAAATACAGAGGCGAGCAAAAGTAAAAACTTTACTTTTATATAAACAAACTAAGTATTAACACAGGCAAATTTAAAAGCCTTAAAAATGATTTATGCGTACCATAGGCTGGAGAGACATTATAATTTATGTTTCTCTAGCCTTTTTCTTAAGTGAATAATTTATACTGCCATTTTTTGAACTTTTGCGAAATTGTAGTGACGAAAGTTGGATCTATTGAGTATTGATGGATAAATACTACTCCTTTACTAGGGAGATCATAATGTCATTGCAATCTGGATTAGATGCCTTAAAAGATAAGCGTTATCAAGAAGCGGTTGAATTACTTGAACAATTCTGCCGTGATTGCGCTGAACACAATTCTTCAGATTATCTTTCAGCACAGATGTGGCTGATGAAAGCCTATCAAGCCACAGGCGAAACCGAAAAAGCCAAAATCCTGTGTCAAAAGTTAATGATGAGTGAAAACCCACAAGCTCGCGGTTGGGCAGAACAAGCTAGTCAATCTTTCCGCCAAACGCCAGCAACCCAATCTAACGCCAGCCAAAAAGCTGGCCGTGCTGTCACTACTGGGATGAAATTAGCGATGGGGGGTGTGGGTGGTAGTTTGGCATTAGCTTCTGGTGTCACCATGACCTTGCTGTTTGGTATGGTGTTCGCTTTAGGTTTGAGCTTAGTATTTATTTTGGGTAGCAACGATCCACTCCAAGGGTTAGCGATCGCTATTGGTATTACCCTAGTTTTTAATATCGTCGCCTTCTTCCTGTCTCCATTTATCATGGACTTAACTCAAAGCTGGCTTTACCAAACTCGTTGGGTAGAGTTAGCTGAAGTTGAAAGTCTTAGTCCAGAGACAGCTAAAGTTATTCGCCAAGTCTGTGAACAGAAAAATCTGAAAGCACCACGGCTAGGAATTATTAACGACCAAAACCCCACAGCTTTTACTTATGGTTCATTACCGAATAGCGCCCGCTTAGTCGTCAGCCAGGGACTTTTCACATATCTGGATGATGATGAAATTGCTACTGTTTATGCTCACGAACTAGGTCACATTGTCCACTGGGACTTTGCAGTGATGACTATAGCTTCTACCTTAGTGCAAATCTGCTACCTCATTTACATCACAGCTAGAAGATTAGGGCGGGGTGGCGATAGCAAGATTAAAGATGCCATACAAACTGCTGGTTTAGTTGCCTACGTCTTCTATATGATTGGTACTTATCTACTGCTGTACCTCTCTCGGACACGAGAATACTTTGCTGACCACTTTGCAGCCGAAAGTACAGGTAATCCCAATGGATTATCCCGCGCTTTGGTGAAGATTGCCTACGGGATATTAGAAGAAGGTTCGCGGACACAAGAACCCAGCCGTTTAATTGAAGGGACTCGCGCCTTGGGTATCTACGATCATAAAGCCGCCGCTTCCACAGGAACCGCTTATCGCATTGCATCCGATACCCAAAAAATTGGTCGCGTCTTTCTCTGGGATATGTTTAACCCCTGGGGCTGGTGGATGGAATTAAATTCAACTCATCCATTGACGGGTAAACGAGTTCGTGCATTAAGCACTTATGCCGAACAATTGGGTTTACCGACTGAGTTTGATATGGGGCGAGTTATTGGAGAAGGCAAAACTCTGAGTAAGAGTAGGCTTTACGGCAACTTCTTTTTAGATGTTGTCCTTTATGGCGCTGAAACAATTGGTTTCTTGGTTGGTTTGGTAATGGGTGTGATTCTATGGTCAAGTTCCCCAAACACAGGTTTAGCATTTGGTGCGCCACTTATCGGCTTAGGAATGGGGATTCTAGTTAAAGCCTTGGTGATGTTCCCTAATTACAAGCAAGCAGCAGAAACTGACATTCTCACGCTGATGTCAGACCCTTACGCCAGTCCGTTACGTGGACAACCAGCAAAACTTGAAGGTCTACTAATTGGTCGCGGCGACGCTGGTTATAAATTTGGTTCTGATTTAAAAATTCAGGATCGTAGCGGAATGCTTTATTTGCATTACGCCTCACGCTTTGGCCCTATCGGCAATTTCTTGTTTGGGATGAAGCGAGTCAAAAGCTTGATTGGTGAACAAGTGGGGGCTGTGGGTTGGTTCCGTCGGGGTGTTGCACCTTGGATGGATCTGATTCAACTCCAGAGTGAAAATGGCACTATTGTCAACAGTTACCATCGCTTCTGGTCATTCATCCTTGGTGGTGGATCGATTATTCTGGGAGTGGTCTTGACTATGTTTTTGAGCAACTAGCTGATACCATTTTGGATTTTAGATTTTGGATTGGGAACGGCCTTTTATATCTGGGTTATATTAGTCTATCTGTGGTAATTATTTTTCAAACTGGTATGACTTTATAGCCTGCTTTCAAAGCATTTCTCAGTCCATCCAAGCTTTAATTAATAAGGAGGTAGTAATAACTGCCTCCTTTTTTGCATAAACATGGTTTCAGTTTCAATATAATGCCGAGTATGTTGTTTAATATATTGATTCCACAGTATGACTGGATTGTAGTTGGTGGTGGAATTGCGGGTGCTGCACTCGCTTATGAATTAGTAAAAACAGGTTTTGCTGTACTTTTATTGGAGCAATGCGAAACACCACAGAATGCAACTCGCTATAGTTATGGTGGGCTTGCTTATTGGTCGGGGAATACGCCATTAACTCGTCAATTGTGCGAAGAAGCGATCGCGCGTTACCATATCCTATCTCAAGAGTTAGACGCTGATATCCAGTTTCGGGAATTAGATTTATTACTTACTATTTCAGCCGCTAGTGACCCAGAAGCAACGGCTGCATCATATAATCATTCTGCCATTCCACCCCGTTTACTCAGTGTCCAAGAAGCTTGTGAGTTGGAACCACAGCTAAATCCAGAAGCGATATCTGGTGCTTTAACTGTTAAACATGGTCATATTCATCCAGAAAAAACATCACTTGCTTACATTCAAGCTTTTCTGCGGGCTGGCGGTGAAATGCAGATTACCCAAGTATTACAAGTACTGCAAGATGGTGTAAAAACCACAACTGCAACTTACCACAGCGCGAATGTTGTTATTTGTGCGGGTGGACTCAGCCGCCAGTTATTAAAATCTGCTGGTATTCCCGTCAAGCTGTATTTTACCCATGCAGAAATTATTGAAACTCCGCCTGTAGATGTGCAGTTACGCACCTTAGTTATGCCAGCTAATATGCAACGTCTTCAACTAGAAGCTGAATCTTCTCAAGTTGATGAATTATGGGATGAATCAGGTAATGAGTTAGTAACACCGATTTTAGATGCGGGTGCAATTCAGTTTCAAGATGGTAGCTTCCGCATTGGCCAAATTAGCCGGGCGATCGCAGATCCTCATGCCAAGGTAAACTCAGAGTCAAGCGAAAAGTGGCTGCGAAAAAGTGTCGGTGAGGTTTTACCAGCATTGGGAAATTTACCAGGAACTTGGCATCATTGCTTAGTGGCATTTAGTAGCGATCGCCTGGCGTTTATTGGTACTATCCCAGCATTTGAAAACGTTCATTTGTTCTCTGGGTTCAGCAATCCTTTAGTAATCATACCACCTTTAGCAAAGCGCTTTGCTAATTTTGCATCTGGTAAGAAAGATGAGATTATTATCCAGCTATCTCTTCCTCACTAATAATAATTTCATAATCCCAAGCTTAATAAAGATTAATATTGTAAAGTTGTTTTTTTGTTACAAAAATCATACATTTTGTATCAAAGGTAACTTTTTACTAGTAAACTATCGCACTATCATCACACTTTAAAGTTTAATATTGTCAGCTTTCTATTAAGTTGATTGATTGATCGAGAGGAAAATTCATAAAAAGATGAGAAGACAATTTAACAGACGCAAGTTTTTAATCTACGGTTCTGCAACTTTTGGAAGCAGCTTTTTTATCAAAGCTTGTGCGAATAATTCTCCGACTACTACAGAGAATCCAGCAGCAACTCCGGCTGCAACTCCGGCTGCTGCTACTGCTGGTGACACCATCAAAGTAGGTATTTTGCACTCTTTGAGTGGTACGATGTCTATTAGTGAAAAAAGTGTTGTCGATGCTGAAAAATTAGCAATTAAAGAAATTAACGCTGCTGGTGGTATCTTAGGTAAACAAATTGAAGCAATTACCGAAGATGGTGCTTCTAACTGGGATACTTTTAGAGAGAAGGCAACTAAGCTAATTGATCAAGATAAAGTCGCTGTAGTTTTTGGTTGTTGGACTTCTGCTAGCCGTAAAAATGTCAAGCCAGTATTTGAGAGCAAAAATCACATGCTCTGGTATCCTGTGCAGTACGAAGGGCAAGAGTGTTCTAAAAATATTTTCTATACTGGTGCTGCACCAAATCAACAAATTGAACCATCTGTTGATTGGTTGTTGAAAAATAAGGGCAAGGAATTCTTCTTAGTTGGCTCTGACTACGTTTTTCCCCGCACTGCTAACACAATTATTAAAGCTCAATTAGAAGCTTTAGGTGGAAAAACAGTTGGTGAAGATTATTTACCTCTTGGCAATACAGAAGTTACACCTATCATCACGAAAATAAAACAAAATTTGCCTAATGGTGGCGTGATTTATAACACCCTAAATGGTGATAGTAATGTCGCTTTCTTTAAACAATTGAAAGGGGCTGGATTGACACCAGATAAATATCCCTCTATGTCTGTTAGTATTGCCGAAGAAGAAGTCAAAGCAATTGGTGTAGAGTATCTCAAAGGTCATTACGCTGCGTGGAATTATTTCCAAACAGTAGATACACCTGCTAACAAAAAGTTTGTTGCCGCTTTCAAGAAAGAATACGGTGAAAATCGGGTAACAAATGACCCAATGGAAGCAGGATATATTGCAGTTTATTTGTGGAAGCAAGCAGTCCAAAAAGCTGGAACTACTGATTTAGAAAAAGTGCGGACTGCGGCTTTTGGTCAAACTTTAGATGCACCTGAAGGGAAAGTGACAATGGATGCCAATCATCACATATCCAAAATTGTGCGGATTGGTGAAGTCAGACAAGATGGTTTGTTTGATATTGTCTATGCTACTCCTGCACCAGTTGAACCAGTTCCTTGGAATCAATTTGTGAAAGAGACTAAAGGATTTGCTTGTGATTGGACTGACCCAGCGAAGGGTGGTAAGTACAAGAAAGCGTAAATAATTCGTAATTCGTAATTCGTAATTAGTTACGAATTACTTTGTAGGGTGCGTTATAGCGAAGTGCAACGCACCATTTATTTCGGTACGTTACGGTAAAAATATTTATTGTTGCTATGTTTAGTCACTTGTGCTGTAACACAGTCTAAACATAATTACAATTATTATGTGAGGAAAAAAGTGTTTGCAGGAATTTTAGAAGCTGTATTTAATGGCATTAGTATTGGTGCTGTATTATTAATTGCTGCACTTGGACTAGCAATTATTTTTGGATTGATGGGTGTCATCAATATGGCACATGGTGAATTGATGATGTTCGGCGCTTATACAACATTCGTTGTGCAAAATGTCTGCAAACAATTGGGTGGAATATGGTTTGAAGCCTATATATTTTTAGCTTTGATTATCGCTTTTATTTTCACGGCTACTGTGGGATTAATCCTAGAGAAAGGTGTGATTCGTTATCTCTATGGACGACCATTAGAAACTCTCTTGGCAACTTGGGGAGTAAGTTTGATTTTTCAGCAGCTTGTTCGCAGTGTCAATTGGGTATTAATAATTGGCATTGCCATATTTTCTCTGTTATTTTTTGGCGGGTTATGGATTTTAAATTCCCGCACAGATTTGGGAAGAATTCGTAATTGGATTGCAACGGTGATATTTTTATTATCGTTGGGGGTGACAATAGCAACGGGCAATTTCTTGAGTCAAACTTATCAGCTAGCAGTAACTCAACCTTGGTTTGGCGCTCAAAATGTGGATGTAACAGCACCTACTTGGTTACAAGCGGGGATATCTTTGGGTGGTGTGCAATTGCCATTTGCTAGGTTATTTATCATTGCTTTAACAATAATCTGTGTTTCGGGAATTTATTTATTTTTACAACGTTCTAGCTGGGGTTTAAGAATTAGGGCTGTGACGCAAAACCGAAGTATGAGTGCTTGTTTGGGTATCCCAACTCAAAAGGTTGATGCAATTACTTTTGCACTGGGTTCTGGTTTAGCGGGTGTGGCTGGATGTGCGATTAGTTTACTCGGTTCTGTAGGGCCAAATACTGGGCAAAACTATATTATTGATACTTTTATGGTTGTTGTTGTTGGGGGTGTGGGTAATTTAGCCGGGACGATTGTGGCGGCGTTGGGTATTGGGACGGCTAATTTTTTAATTGGTTCTGGGACTTTGGCTTTGTTGTTGAGTCCTGTTAAGCCTTTGGCTGATTTGTTTACTTTTTTTGCAACGACGAGTATGGCGAAGGTGATGGTGTTTGCGCTGATTATTGTGTTTTTGCAGTGGAAGCCTGGGGGGATTTTCCCGCAGAAGGGACGTACTGTTGATGTTTAACGAACCGCAGAGACGCAGAGGACGCAGAGAATGAGGAAGAGGGGAGGAGGGTTATTAATTGAGGTGGGGGTGGTGGTTGCGATCGCACTCTTCCTTATAATGATTATGCCACTGGTGCTTTCGGAGTTTCGCCTAAATTTGTTGGGGCGATTTCTCTCGTTGGCGATTGTGGCTTTGGGTATTGATTTGATTTGGGGGTATACTGGTTTATTGAGTTTGGGACATGGTATTTTCTTTGGTTTGGGTGGATATGCGATCGCAATGTACCTAAAACTGCAAGTCCCGACTGGAGAATTACCTGATTTCATGGGGCTTTATGGAGTTACAGAACTTCCCGCCTTTTGGCAACCTTTTTATTCTTTTCCCTTGACAATAGCTTTGGTGGTACTAATTCCAGGGTTATTGGCAGGATTATTGGGATATTTGGTTTTCCGTAATCGCCTCAAGGGTGTTTATTTTTCCATCTTGACTCAGGCGGGAACTATTGTATTTTTCAACTTCTTTAACGGTCAACAACAATTTTTCAACGGTACGAACGGACTAATAGATTTTACAACTTTGTTTGGGGCAACGGTCAGTGATGCCAAAACGCAGTTTGTTTTCTACACCCTGACGGTAGTGTTTCTCGCAATCACCTACGGTATTTGTCGCTGGTTGACAACTGGGCGCTTTGGGAGATTATTGATAGCGATTCGTGATGATGAAAGTCGGGTAAGATTTTCTGGCTATGACCCTACAGATTTTAAGGTGCTAGTGTTTGCAGTTTCAGGTGCGATCGCAGGCATAGCAGGAGCATTCTACACCATTCAGAGTGGTTCTGTCTCACCCAGAGCAATGGATATTGCTTTTTCGATTGAAATGGTGATTTGGGTAGCTGTGGGCGGACGCGCTACTTTGATTGGTGCGATTGTGGGAACTTTATTAGTAAATTATGCCCGTACTTTTTTAAGCGAACAATTTGCTGAAATCTGGCTATTTTTCCAAGGCGCATTATTTCTGATAGTCGTCACAGTGCTTCCTGACGGTATCGTGGGATGGTTGCGTAGCCAGAATATTTCCTTTTTCGACCGTCGTCAAGAAATTGCTACATATCCCACCTTGGAAGAAGACCCGGAAGTGCAACATGAACGCGAAAATATTGGAAACTGAAAACGTAACTGTTAGTTTTGACGGATTTAAGGCTTTAAATCAGCTTAACTTTAGTATGGATGTGGGTGAGTTACGAGTAGTAATTGGCCCCAACGGTGCAGGAAAGACAACGTTTCTGGATGTGATTACCGGGAAAGTGCAACCAACTATTGGGCGGGTTTTATTTAAAGGAAGAAACCTCCGTTCTTTACCTGAATATAAAATTGCGCGATTGGGAATTGGGCGCAAGTTCCAAACACCTCGAATTTACTTAAATTTAACGCCCCGTGAAAATTTAGAGATTACCAGTAATAAGAAGAAAAATGTATTTTCTACATTGTTTGAAGCTTCTAATACTGTTGAAAAGAATAATATTAAAGGATTGTTAGAAACCATCGGTTTAACTCCGAAAGCAGATATTAGAGCAGGTTTACTTTCTCACGGAGAAAAGCAACGTTTAGAAATTGGGATGTTAGTAGCACAGTCACCTGATTTATTACTTGTTGATGAACCAGTTGCGGGTTTAACAGATGAAGAAACATACAACATTGGTGAATTACTTCTAGCATTAGCACAAAGTCATTCCATTTTAGTAATTGAACACGATATGGAATTTGTGCGTCAAATTGCTAAGAAAGTAACAGTATTACATGAAGGTTCGGTGCTGTGCGAAGGTAATTTTGAGGAAGTACAAAATGACTCTCGTGTAATTGAAGTCTATCTGGGGAAACAAGAAGACTAAATTTTTAGCACTACAAGGCTTAGATATACTATATTTATAAGCTTAGTGGATGAGGAAATATGAAGTTCAATGTAACGATTGATCGTGATGAAGATGGTGCATGGATTGTAGAGTGCCCCAGTATTCCGGGTTGTGTTAGTCAAGGTCAGACTAAGGAAGAAGCATTAGAGAATATCAAAGATGCAATAGCTGCCTGCCTACAAGTTCGTGCCGAGCGCGGTTTGCCACTTACCATAGAGACTCACCAAGTAGAGGTTGTGGCTTAGTTATGGCGTCTACTCTTCCTGTTCTTAGCGGACGTGAAGTTGTTCGTGTATTTGAGTCATTTGGCTGGGAAGTTGCACGTCAAAGTGGAAGCCATATCATCCTGGTTAAGGAAGGAGAGTTAGCCACACTGTCTGTTCCTGAGCATCGTGAAGTAGCAAAAGGAACGTTGCGAAGTTTGATTCGCACTGCTGGGCTTACAGTCAACGAGTTTGTTTCTGCAATTTGATGCGGAGTGCATCCCAGTTTTTATTTTTTAATAAGATTCTATTCGCCTAGTAATTCTGCTCGATTTGCACTGTTAAACACCTGCTCTACTGTTAGCGCCCAATCAGCAATTACCACTGATTCCATGCAAGCCGCACCTGTAAATACTTTATCCTCATACTGTCCCTCAACCCACTGGCAAATTGTAATTTGTTGCATTTGTGCGTCAACAATCCAATACTCCAATATTTCCCTAGCGGCATACTCCGTCCGCTTGTAGCGATAATCACGAACGCTGTTTGCTGTTCCCGGAGAAACAATTTCAATCACTAGCGCAGGCGGTGGCATATCACGAGTGAGGGTGGCACGAGTAGCACCGATAAGGGCAGCATAAGATTCTTCTGTGTGAACCATTAAGTCAGGTAAACGACATCTCGCCCGTCGCCCCGCCACCTCAATTTCTGTATCCTTGTGGGCAACTAAATAAAATGGGAAATGTTTTAGTAGTTCAACAAATAAAAATCTTGCCAGATTGCTATTTTCCTGACTTTCTGGTGGCATCTCGACTAATTCTCCATCCACCAACTCATAGCGCGTGTCTGTACCATCGTCATAGGTAAGATACTCCTCAAAGGTCAGCAATTTTTGGTTTTTCGCCGTTTGGGTCATTTGCTTTGCTTTCTTACCCTACACAGACTACCACTGAATGTTATTGTCGGAGTCAGTACAGCTTACAAGGTATTCTAACTTGGATATTAACTGAATATTAGGACTTACAATGCTAAAAATCTCTAATCTCAACGTTTACTACGGCGAAAGCCACATTCTCCGCAATGTAGATTTAAGCGTACCATCTGGGCAAATGGTCTGCCTAATTGGACGTAACGGCGTAGGTAAAACCACCCTACTCAAAACAATCATGGGTTTACTCAAACCCCGTAGCGGTACTATTAACTTAGCTGAAGAATTAATTAACTCGAAATCTCCAGACCAAAGAGCAAAGTTAGGAATTGGTTATGTTCCCCAAGGACGAGAAATTATCCCTCGTTTGACAGTCAAAGAAAATCTACTGTTGGGGTTGGAAGCTAGACGCAAGCCAGTAAAAAAAGCAGAAATTACAGAAGAAGTTTTTAGCTTATTCCCGGTGTTAAAAACCATGCTGGCGCGGATGGGTGGTGATTTGAGTGGTGGACAACAGCAACAATTAGCGATCGCACGTGCTTTAATGGGAGAACCTCAATTACTCGTCTTAGATGAACCCACTGAAGGTATTCAACCCTCCATCATCCTCGAAATTGAAGCCGCAGTTCGTCGCATCGTTGAAACCACAGGCATTTCGGTTTTATTGGTAGAGCAACATTTACACTTTGTTCGTCAGGCTGATTACTACTACGCCATGCAAAAAGGTGGTATTGTCGCCTCCGGTTCCACAGATGAACTCAGCCAAGATGTGATTCAACGCTTTTTAGCTGTTTAATAAACCAGAATTCAGAAGTCAGGAGTCAGAATTCAGAATTGAAATGTGACTGGCGGATGTAGCTTGCGCCTCTGTAGGAGTATAAACGGGTTTAATTTCTCCACTTTCTTGTTCTGAATTCGTAATTATAAATTTTGGATTGTCTCTATCAATAGTGTCATCAGCAATCAAATCTGCGGCTTCTTGTAAAAGCTCATGCTGTTCCTTTTGAATTGCTTCTAAGCGACCAGAAATTTCTGCTAATCGTTGTTGCTTACTTAGTTGAAAACTTTCAGGTAACAAAGCTGGCAGATTATTAGTTGTTTTAGTAGCCGTAATTTGTTGAATACCAAAACTGCCAACTTTAGCTAAGGATAGAAAACTAACTTTAATCGAAGCCAGAAGTAATTTTATCGGGACTTGGAGTATTGACCAACTAGCTGTTTCAATTAAGCGGACAATTGCTTTGATGATGCTCCAAAGCAAGGCAAGTGCAAACAGCAAAATCACTATACTAATAATTGGGTGATTAGTCGCCCAACCTAGTACTTGGACTAACCGAAAAAATATCGGGTGTTGTGTCAGCCAATCACTTACAGAAGATGTCATTGCATCTTTAACTGCGCCCGATGTTGTACTTTTAAATTTATCAGCAGTTTGCCAAGTTTGTTCTAAGCTTGTGGTAACTGTATCAATTGCTTTATCAGTCGTTGTAGTTGCTGTTGCTTTCAAAGAGTTCCCAACTTGTTGTGCTGAGTTACTTAGAGAGTTAACGCTTTCGCCCACATAATCTTTCACATTTTGTAAGCGTTGCAAAACTCCGTTGGGTAAATGTATGTCTATTTGGGATACCATAAAACATTTCACCGAGGTTGAAATCTAACCCGTAACCCATCTTTAGGGCGATTAGTGGGAACCGTAACTACCTCTAAACTTTGATTGGGTAATATCTCCCAATCATAACTACGTAGAAGATGAGCAGCAATAATTTTCATTTCCATTTTGGCAAAAGCTATACCAATACAGATGCGTGGCCCGCCACCAAAACCAACTAAACTAAAAGGATACTTTTTGTGTTCTTGGCGCTGGGGACTGAAACGCTCTGGATCAAAAAGCTCTGGTTCAAGGTAGATTTCCTTTAGACTATGAGTTATCACAATTGAATAAAGCAACTGCCAACCAGCAGGAACGTGATAACCTTTAAACTCGAAGTCTTTAATCACACCACGAAACCCACCTCCGACAGGTTGATGCAATCTTTCGATTTCCCACAAAACCTGCTCTAAATAGGGCATTTTCCCCAATTGTTCTAAATCCAAATCACCTTGACTTGCAAGTTGTAATTGTTCAACTCTAGCTTTTTCGAGAACTTCTGGATGACGGGCTAACTCTGTACACAACCAAGTCAGCATCGAAGTAGTAGTTTCATGTCCAGCGAAGAGTAACAGCACCGCTTGAGCAATGATTTCTTTTTCGCTCAGGCTGTTACCATCTTCATCTTTAGCTTTTATCAACAAGCTGATGGTATCTTGAGTTGGGTTTTGCTGACGTTCTCTGACAACTTGAGTGAGATGCTCTAAAATCTGGTTACGTGCAGCTATAGCTTTACCAAATGTCGTAAATGGTAGAGGCAACGGATTAATAGCAAACAACCCATTTGTCAAAGTTGTAAACAGCTGACTGAGGCGCACACATTCAGGCCCAGGACGTGTACCCAACAATAATTGACTCGCAATATCAAATGTTAGTTGTTTAAACTCTTGGAACCAAGTAAACTCCTGTTTTTTCTCCCAATTTTGCAGATAACTACGTGTAATATCTTCCATTGTGGAGGCATAACTCGCCAATGCTGGGCCATGCAACGCCGGCATCATCAAGCGGCGATTTCTGCGGTGTTCCTCTCCATCTTGGAGAAAAAGTGATTCACCCAGTAATGTCTTGAAATTATTAGGCCATCCCTCGCGCCAAGAAAAATTATCGATGTGGCTTGACAAAACGAACTCTAATGCCTCTGGGCCAACCATTACTACAGTAGGTCTGCCAAGAAGATGAGTTTTAAAGATAGAACCATATTGGCGATAGCGCTTTTTGGCGAAATCGCGGTCGAAAACAAAGGAAAGTGTTTCACCTAATACAGGGATACCAAAGCTTCCAGGAGGAATTTGATTACTTTTCATATTTCTCTAACTCGAAGCACTAGTATAAAACCGCAACGCAAATCGCCAAAACCAAGTAGAAGCAAAAAACACGGCTACTGCTAATATTGCCGTGCTTATCAACCAGCTAATTTCACTGCGACCAAGCAATACTTGGGCTGGTACTGTAGTTAAAAAAGTTACTGGCATCACAAAGGTGAAGAAAAAGCGGTAAGCAGTAGGATATGCTGCAATGGGATATCTTCCAGCTTCCAACAAACCACGCAATACATCAGTAGCGTTGTATATTTTGACGAACCAAATACTCATTGATCCCAGCATAAACCACAGGCTGTATAAAATCAGGAAGCTGAACAATAACGGCAATATACCAAGTAAATAGCTGTTTATCCCTACACCAAGGCGTTTACCTGCATAGCCAATAATAATACAACCAAAAATTAGATCCGGCAGTCCCCAAGGTGAAAGGGTATGAGTCGAAAGCCAAAACTGACTGCGGATAGGCTTTAATAATATAAAGTCCAAAGTGCCTTCTTGGACATGGCGGACAATGCGATTCAAGTTAGACGCTAGAAAAGTCGCAGAAAATCCTTGTAGTAAAGTAAAAATTCCTAAAACTATTAAAGCTGCTTCCCATGACCAGCCACTAAAAGTATAGCCAGTGCGGTAAAACAAGAATAGTCCAAAGAGGCTACCCGCAAGATTTCCCAAGCTGGTGAGGGTAGAGATGAAAAAGTTAACACGATATTCTAACTCAGATGCGATCGCAGCACCCCAAAATAATCTTAGTACTTTCAAATATCTTTGCATCTTGCACCTTTAACTCAAAACCTGCTATTTGTCACTACGTTTCCTAAGATTACACAATAACTTTATGTAAATTTAATATTACTTTTTATTCAGGAAAATTGCTAAACGTTAAGATGTTGTGGATCTACTGTTGAAAGGTAAGAAGTTCTATGCATCTGGATTTGCCAGAACTAATGCAATCACTTGGCTGCTTGGGGGTATGAGCAATTGTCTTTGCTGATTCTGGCTTTTTAATTTGTATATTTATTTACTGAGTTTTGCGGAATATTGGTAATCTATGGCTAAACTGTCTAACGAATTGCAACGCTATTTTTTCGATGAAGAACGACCTTCAAAAGTAACTTTGGCAGAGATATTACTGTTGGCAAAAGAAAGAGTTTTTGGATTTTTGCTGGTTATCCTGTCTCTACCTTCCGCTTTGCCAGTTCCAGCACCCGGATACTCAGTCCCTTTCGGTATCCTGATTTTTCTATTATCGATACAGCTAATTGCTGGTGCAAAAACCCTGTGGCTACCCAAGCGGATGATGAATCATCCTATCCAACTCACAACAGTTCAGGGGTTTTTAAAGGCAGGGATTCCTTGGTTAAAAAGAATTGAAGCGATCGCTCGTCCTCGTCTAAGCTATATCTGTACTACTTTACCAGGTAGAGTAACCATTGGAATAGCGATCGCCTTGATGGCGATTTCCATGATGATTCCGATTCCAGGAACTAATACCCTGCCAGCAATGGGAATTTTTGTAACCAGCTTTGGCTTATTGGAAGATGATGGTGCTATTAGCCTCGGTGGTTTAGTGATGTGCGTAATGGGGGCAGCTTTAACTACTTCCATACTATTTGCATTGATTTGGGGGGGTTCCAGTCTTCTCGATATTATCAAGACTTGGCTAGGCCGTTAAACCAATTCGCAATTCGCAATTACGTTTTGTAACGGGGATTTTAAGTAGGCATCGAAACATGCTGCTTCTAGAGGCAGGGGACTAAAGTCCCCAAATTTTGTTAAATAGCAAAAATACCACTTGAGGAGAATGACATAGGAACAGCAGAATTTGATAATCTTCTCATGGCTATGAACCTATATCTGTTGCTAGAAAATCTCCTCTTTTTCCTCATTGCCACACTTTTTATTGTGGTTGTGAACTGGGGGTGGAAACACACAAAGCCTTATACGTTACCTCTACCATTTCCCGATTGGTATAAAATCTGGTTTGGCTCAGTGCAACTGTTAGGAGGATTACTGCCCTTGGTAGTGATGCTATTGTGGGGTGTATGGTGGGGCGATCGCACTGTATTAACAGTACTTGGTTGGTATTTTATTGTATTAGGGTTGCAAATCATCTCTGAGATAGTAACACTCAGGCAGTTGCAAAATGTAGTCTGGGTAATGGTTCCCTATATATACTTGCCTTACCGCTTCTGGCAGTTATATGAGGGTTTGACACTTTTGAATTCTAAAAGTGAGTTGGTGTGGTTACGATATTTGTTGATTTTTGAATTAGTGCTGTGGATTGTTAATTACATCATAGATGTGTCTCAATTACCACGGCTGTTTCGCTGGAAAGTTGAATCAAACTCTGATGTTATCTAGGGATTAATTGCAGAATTAGCCATTTTTACCAAAGAAGTGCGATCGCCTGCTTTTAACCCAACAACATATTGCACACCCTGTTGTCTCCAAGTCAAGGTAGCATCTGAGCAACCAGCACCACAAGTAAAATCTACAAAATAGCCAGTGATACCCTTAGTTAGGGATACACGTTTTCCAGTTAGACGGGGTGTTTTGCGGGTTACGACTTCAGCCGTAACAGCGCCCAAACGACAAGCAGAAGCACCATTACAGTCAGGAGTAAAAGCCAATGAAATCTCGTAGCTTTTTTGTGTAGCAGCTTCTATATTTGCGTAAATTGGATTTTCCCCATCCGATTCGGGAATGAACTTCGGCAATAAAATTTTAATTTGAGTCTTTTGCTTTAATTTCGGCAGAATAGATTTAAAAACTGGGTGTGACTGGATTCTACTTTGCCCTTGTGCTATTAGTTGTGATTGGTTGTTTGTATTGGCTATGGCTAAATTGTGAAAGCTACTAACGCTAACTAATAAAAATACACCACACACAGCACTGATATAACTGATCCTTAAAACCATCTTTGATAACCTATTTCATCTAAAGTCTTTATTTGTAATACCCATTTTGAATTGCAAATTACGCATTAAAGAGCGCTTTGAGTCAGCTAAACTAAAGAAGAAATTGCTTAATAAGTTTTAATAATTCTGTTATGAGTAATGCACCTGTTAATTCTCCCGATAAATCTGAATCTCCATTCGGGAAGCGTTTGAGAAACTTCTTAGTTGTAATGGTAGCGATCGCTCTTAGCGTTGCCTTAGTCTTAGGATTGAGAACCGAAACAACCTCAGCAACCCTAGCCAAGTTAAGCGAATCGTCCACACCGCTAGAAGTAGCCGTTAGCAACGGCAAACCATCTTTAGTAGAGTTTTATGCTGATTGGTGTACTGTCTGCCAGAAAATGGCACCAGATATCACTCAACTAGAAACAGAGTATGCTGACAAGATGAATTTTGTCATGTTGAATGTGGATAATACCAAGTGGCTACCGGAAATGTTGAAATATCGGGTAGATGGGATTCCCCATTTTGTATTTTTGACTAAGCAAGGGGAAACCATAGCCCAAGCCGTCGGTGATCAACCCCGGACAATTATGGCTAGTAACTTAGAAGCTTTAGTTACTGGTTCGTCACTCCCTTATGCCCAAGCTAGCGGCAAAGTTTCAAAATTTTCAACCCCAGTAGCACCAACCACTAATCAAGATGACCCTCGCAGTCATGGCAGCCAAGTAGTTGACTAGTAAATTTTATTCTTATACCAATTCTGTATGAAGATGCACAGAATATTAAACGAACCGCCAAGAACGCCAAGAACGCCAAGAATAGAGAGTTACTCACTTAGTGCAGCTTCACATTAAATTGGTATTAGTTTGTACAACACCAATTTCCAATTCCCACCATCAAACAACAGATTGCCGCTTAAGACGCTTGTTCGCATACATTAATTCGTCAGAACTGGCGATTAGTTGTTCTAGTGACATATTACTTCCTGGTGAGTAACGCTCTATCCCTATACTCATCGAAAGTTGATATTTACGGTTCTGCTGTTGATTAAAGTTGGCAGTATTTACTTGCAGACACGCTTCGATGCTATCAGCATCTTTAAAATAGCTGGAGATGAAAACGATGAACTCATCTCCACCTAAGCGGGCAACAATATCTGAGTTCCGAAAACTTTGCTTGAGTAATCGACCGGCATCAACAATCAAGGCATCTCCCATATCATGACCAAGGGTGTCGTTAACCTGTTTTAGTCCATCTAAATCAATGAAGATAACCCAGCACAACAATCTCATCCGGTGAGCAATTTTCAATTGTTGTTCAGCCATCACAAAGAAGCCACGACGGTTATGCAAACCTGTTAGTTCATCAGTTAGCGATAGCTGCCTTCCTTCCATCTCTGATTCTTTGCGGTTGCGAACTTCCTGAATGAGTTCCATCTGAGCGATCGCTTGCCGAGTTAAACGGCGCAGTGCATCTAACTGCTGGTAACTTAGCTGACGAGGAATGATATCCATCACACATAACGTTCCGATGGGCAAACCATTGGGCGTAACTAGTGGCGCACCAGCATAAAAACGAATTTTGAAATTACCTTTAACTAGAGGATTATTAGCAAAGCGATCGTCCTTGATGGCGTTGGGAACCACTAATATATCCTCTGCTTGCAGAATGGCATGGGAGCAAAAAGCCCACTCTCTGGGTGTTTCTCTGGCTTTTAGTCCAATCTTAGATTTAAACCATTGGCGATCGGCATCTACTAAGCTAATTAAAGCAATTGGAGTCTTACAGATATAGGCAGCTAGAGCAGTTAGATCATCAAATGCTTGTTCGGGTAGAGTATCCAGAATATTGTAGCCTGCCAATGCTTTGAGCCTTTCTGGTTCATTTTCAGGTAGAGGTGCAGATGGTGTTTCCACAGGTGAGTGTCTGAGCCTTAGCCACGAAAGTCTGGTACGCTGGAAATTTCGCAACAATCGCAGGGTTAACTCTCCAGCATCAAGGCTGCGTGATATAAACATCTCTGCAACGAAAATCAACATTCGGTTGAATATCCAGAAATATTGTATTGCATGATGTTTTTCATGCCTTTGGTTTGCTCTGTTGTTCATATCACCCTAGCTTTTACTGTGCAAATTCCCTGTGTATCTCTACTACAAGGTCTTGTGCCCAAAGCCAGGTTAAAAATTCTCAATGTAAACTAAAATTTATCAAAACTTATTATACTGTGAAGACTTGATATTTTTGATACTACTAATTTGTGTAGATGCAGAGAAACTATAAGACAACAGCGATCGCTTAATTTTGCAGCCCACTCCAGATCATCTCTGCACAGAAGCGCAGAAATAATCCGATATATAGCGGTTCTCGAATGGAAGCAATACACTTTGACCTCTCTCTTTTTGTAACTTGATTTTATACCAATTGTTTTGGTACAAAGCAGTGATTGATACAGTTTTAATAATCGGTTTCAGCTTTGATCCTTGATAGGAAACTAACATAAGCTGTAGAAAACTTACCAAGCAATTCTGCCGCCTGGGTAAATTTTACCCAAACTAAAAATTGTTAATTTTACTCATAGCAATACTGCGCCATCTTTATTGTGCAGAGATGAGAAAAAACTACAATTTTTAGCGCAAAAATGGAGAGAGTAATGATTACCGAAGAAGACTTAACCCAACAATTTACCCTTATTATTGAGCAAGCTCATCCAGCAGCATGGAAAATATTACGCCACTGCTATGTAAAAGTGCTAAATTCTCGCTCAAAAGGAGCGTATATCGCTCATGCAAAATATATAAGGATTTACTGTCCTGACAGACTGATTTCTGCTGTAGTAGCAGAGAAAAATTTACTGATAGAAGTAGCAGAATATTTAGGCTTAGTTGAAGTTGTTTGTTTAAATGCTACAAATCTGTTGCATGATCCAAAATCACAGATCAAGAAAGTTTATCCTCAATTGTGGTTAGATTTGATGTGGATTGTTACACAAGATAAACAATTATGATAACTGGAATTTTCTGTAATATTAATCCTGCAAAACCCTCAGCTTATTAATGCCTTAAAACGCACAAAAACTTATGAGTCAGCCCTACCTATCTCCAGATGATTTGCCTTCAAATATGACAATTCAGTTGAGTGAAATACTGTTTAGACAACTCAAAGAAGCAACGAAAAAAAACTTTTTCTTAGCGTGCGATGGCGTAACCGCCCACCGTAGGTGATCGCATCACACGCATATTGCTATCAAGTTGCCATTGGTATTTCAAAATTAATAGTTGGATTATGATGTTAATCATGATTTGTCCTGATATAGAAAGTTATCAGAACATCATGAGAACTGTTCCCCAATTTACCAACTTGTTAAAAAGATTTACTAATAGAGGTAGAATTACTGTTAGCCCTCCAGCAGACAAAGGCATTCCGTGGGTACTCAGCATAGACAAATCTTGCCTGAAGAAGACTTACCCACTAGCGGATAAATATACCGGAAATTATTGAAATAGAATTCAGGAGTCAGAATTCAGAATTCAGAATTCAGAATTAATTCTATAGGACTCGATGAATTCCGTTTTGATAATTTCCTCTCCCTGGAGTAATTTTTAGTAACACATCAAACTCGAATTAGTCTTTATACGACTCTAAAATTCCACTGCGAATCATTAGTTGTGGCCAAAACAATACAAAAAATCCCATCCATGTCACTATGGGAATCGATACGAGAACTGTGAGCCAGATAGTTTTAAATAGTAACCAGCTAGCACTAATTAGAGTTACACCTGTGAGAACTATAGACCAGGGTTGACACCACCAAGGTTTGTAGTTCCAAGGGCTTATAGGCTTTTGTTCAGACATTAATTTTATTTAATAAAACTCCAAATCTTCCTTTAACCATTTTTATGGTTAATGATCAACTAGGGTTCCAAAGTTAAACGCGTTGGCTTTGCCCACCGCAGGTATCGCTATTAATATTATCAATATTTTGGTAATATTCGTCAGAAATATAACACTCCAATCTAGGTTAAATTTTAGACTTCTCAATACTCCGTACTCTGGAAGTTTGCTACAGCTAACTTTGGACAACTGAGCGGCTGCCTCTAATTCCCTCCTTTTGACGGGGATTCCTCGTACTTCCTGAGCAATTATTCGTTAAGCATTTCCAAAAATTGTGCCTCGCTCAACTGCGTAATTCCCAAAGAGAGGGCTTTTTCTAATTTAGAACCGGCATCTTCTCCTACCACCAAATAATCTGTTTTTTTACTTACGGAATCAGTAACTTTTCCACCCGCTTTTTGAATTAAAGCCTTTGCCTCATCTCGCTTTAGGGTTGGTAGTGTCCCTGTAACTACGAAAGTCTTACCCGCAAACTTTTGATTACCATCACCAACTGTTTTTGTTTCCTCTGGGGCAGTTAATTGCAATCCTTCCGCTTGCAAGCGTTCTATCAATTTTTGGTTGGCATCAATCCGAAACCACTGGTACACAGATTGAGCAATTTCAGCACCGATACCGTAAATTCCTTCAATATCTGATTGCTTTGCTGTCGCTAACTGATCTACGGTGAAATATTTCTGAGTCAACAATTGGGCATTCACACTGCCAACGTGACGGATACCTAAACCATACAATACCCTTGACCAAGGTTGATTTTTTGATTGAGCGATCGCATCGACTAATTTCTCTGCCGACTTTTTCCCCATCCTTTCCAATGCATACAACTTCTCTGCTGTCAACTCATACAAGTCGGCAACGGAATGCACCAAACCTTTATCAACGAGTTGATGTACCAGTTTTTCGCCTAAACCTTTAATATCCAAAGCATCACGGCTTACCCAATGTTCAATGGAACCTTTGAGAATCGCTGCACAGGAGGCATTGACGCACCGAGTCACCGCCTCACCTGATTCGCGCACCACTGCTTGATTGCATACTGGGCAATGGGTGGGCATAACGAAGGGTTCAGTGTCAGCCGGACGGAGTTCTTTGAGTACTCTCACTACTTCTGGAATAATTTCCCCAGCTTTGCGGACGATGACAGTATCGCCAATGCGGATGTCTAATTGAGTAATGCGATCGCTATTATGTAAAGTGGCGCGAGAAACTGTTGTTCCCGCCAGTTGCACAGGGCGCATTTCTGCTAACGGCGTTAACGCCCCCGTTCGTCCCACATTTACAGCAATATTTTCTACACGAGTAGGTGCTTCTTCGGCTGGGTACTTCAAAGCGATCGCCCAGCGAGGAAATTTCTGGGTAAAGCCTAGCTGTTCCTGAAGTTTAAAAGAATTCAGCTTTACTACTACCCCATCAGTCATGTAGGGTAAATTCAGGCGTTCCGTATCCCAATATTCATAATATTTTGCCACTTCTGCGATCGAGGCACAAAGTTTATGATTTGGGTTCACTTGAAAACCCATCTTTTCTAATAACTCCAACGCTTCCCATTGGGTATTGGCAATACTGGTGTCATCTCTACCAGGAATATGTAACGTGTAGCCAAAGAAAGCTAACCGCCGTTTAGCGACAATGCGCGAATCTAGCTGTCTGAGTGTACCTGCTGCGGCATTACGGGGATTAGCGAATAATTGCTCCCCTGCTTTTTGCCTTTCCTCATTAATTTGTTTAAATACTTCCAAAGGCAAAAATGCCTCACCTCGCACTTCCACCCTTTCTAAAATTTCTAACCCTTCAAAATTCAAACGCAAGGGAATTGAGCGAATTGTCCGCACATTTTGGGTGATATCTTCACCCATCACCCCATCACCCCTAGTTGTGCCTCTAACTAGAATCCCATCTTGGTAGGTAAGAGCCAAAGCAGAACCATCAATTTTGAGTTCAGTGACATATTCCACCGAATCTATTTTCGGTACTTGTCGCCGCCAGCGCTGCTCCCACCCTTGCAACTCATCAATATTAAATGCATTCTCTAGGCTGTACAGGGGGATATTATGGCGCACCGAGGTAAACTGCGTTGCTGGCCTCTCACCCACGCGCTGAGTCGGGCTATCGGCTGCGATCAATTCTGGATATTGAATTTCCAGTTGTTGCAATTCTCGATATAGCTGGTCATAAACTGCATCCTCCATAATTGGAGCATCTAAGACGTAATAAGCATAGCTTGCTTGTTGCAATAACTGGCGCAATTCTTCTATACGTTTTACTTCCGGCTTAATCTGGGTCATTAGAATAATTACAAAATATCTAGTGAATAGAATTTAAAGATAATGAAGTCTATTGTTTGGATAGCCGTGACTAACCTGTGAAATCAAGGCTTTGATGAATTAATCTTACATATTATATTCTACCCAAATTGGATGTCTTGGTAGGCGATCGCCACAACAAGGGCAAGGAAGTATCGGATATCTTTCAGCAGCTTTCATTAGAGTAAACCGATCCCGATTTATCCCATCTCCACAATATAGACTCGTATCCATAGGATTAGCTGTTTTTCCTCGCCAATTGCAAAAACCACAGCTTAAAGTTTCTAACTGGACTCTTTGAAAGTTTGATTCTATTTCTAGAAAAATATATGGCATCCATCTCTTGAAATTTGATATCTTTCCAAGCCCTAAGTGAATTTCAGGATATTTTTGAGTTAACTCAAGCGCTGGCCAAAGCAAATCTAAAACAGCTAGTGGCATATCATCAATAAAGGGGTTCAATCGCAAAGTTTCCCATTCTTCTTGGCTGGGAAATAATATCTTTTGACCGTCAATATAAATGTGTTTTATACTAGGCTTATTTGAGTTCATGGTCTTGTATTGTGCCTACTAAGCTTTTAGACAAATAACCTTGCATATTACCTAGAAGTAAAACTATTATGGGGTGGGCATCTTGCCCGCCCTGGTTATGCAAATTAAGAGTACATTACCTTAGTGGTTGGGATTTAGCGATCCCAGTCTTCGACTTCATATAAAAATCGAGTTTTGCCAATCAGTTTACGATTAGCAGAGGTACTTTGGACAAACACGACATACTTTTCTAGGTTACTAGGTTTAATCCGAATCGTTGCATCCATCGGTAGACCTAACATTTCTCGTGCTGCACCTCCTTGAAATAAATCACCCGTTGCCCGATCCATTAAGATAATTTCTTTTTGAGCCTGGATAGTTTCTGTTTTAGTGAATTCGTAGAAACCCCGCCCAACTTTAAAACTTAAACCATTTTCCAATACAAAAGCTTTAATTGAAATATCTTGTTCAACCTCTAAAATCTGGAAACGCCCCGGAGAAACTGCCCGTAAATCAGCCGATTCGTAATAGGATGTTGTTTCCCGATTCATCATGGTGTTAAATATTTTATTTAACCCACGGCTCATCCTTCCTTGATCAATTACTTCTTGTTCATAAGCTTGTAGCTGATCATTAGAAGATTGTTGGTAGCAAACTGCTAAAAACAAATCACTAATATACGAAAACTGGTCTAAGTTGATATGAAAACCGCCAGACTTTTCTGCAAGTTCTTGATAAAAAGGAGTGGCATGAGGGCGATTGAGTGCTTGAACTCCGTAAACTGTAATATCGGCCTCAGCTAATTTATCTAACTCTTTGCGCCAATTCAGTTTTTTAGGATTGTGTGCTGGAGGATGGGGAATATCATCACCAATCAAAACCAGTGATTTTGTTGCTGATTTTGACCAAGATAAAGATTGGGATTCATGTAATACTAATTCGTAACATTCTGGTGCATCTCCGCCACCTGTAGGTTCGACATTTTGCACAAAATCACAGATAGCATCAACATCACCGGATATATTAAATATTTTGGTGACATAAGTTGAACCTTCATCGCAGTAGTCACCATGAGCAATAATCCCAATTTTAATTAAGGGAATTTCGTCTATTAGTCTCGTAACGGTATTTTTAATTTTTCGCCGTACTTGGGTAAGGCAAGGATACATACTCCCAGTTGTATCAAAACTGAAAACAATCTCAATATTATTACTTGTCATACACCCACCTAAATGAATATTTAATTTTTAACTTACAAAATTATAAATGGCACGCAATCATGGTTAAAAATTTTACAGGTAAACCTCCAATTATCATTGCTCACCGAGGGGCTAGTGGCTATCGTCCAGAACACACTTTAGCTGCTTATGAATTAGCGATGCCTACGGCGGGCTGCGCCTACGCACTAGGCGCTGATTATATTGAACCAGATTTAGTCTCTACCAAAGACTGTGTTTTAATTGCTCGTCACGAAAACGAGATTTCTGAAACTACCGACATTGCAAACCATGCCAAATTTGCTCACCGACGAACCACCAAAATAATTGATGGTGAATCGAAAATAGGTTGGTTTACTGAAGATTTTACCTTGGCGGAACTGAAAACACTACGAGCCAAAGAGCGAATTGGACAACTGCGATCGCAAAATACCGTCTATGATGGACTCTTAGAAATCCCCACGCTGCAAGAAATTATCGATTTAGTGAAGCGTAAAAGTGCCGAAATTAATCGTGCGATCGGCATTTACCCAGAAACTAAGCACCCAACTTACTTTCAATCTATTGGGTTAGCCCTAGAAGCACCTTTACTGGCAACTTTAACAGCCAACGGTTATCAGGGAGCTAATGCACCCGTTTTTATTCAGTCTTTTGAAGTGAGTAATTTACAAGATTTATCTACAAAGACGGATTTACCTCTGGTGCAATTGCTGAATAACAGAGGTAAACCTTATGATTTTGTCGTTAGTGGCGATGAACGCACTTATGTAGATTTAGCAACTGCATCAGGTTTAAAAGAGATTGCTAAATATGGACGGGCGGTTGGTATTCATAAAAATTTGTTGGTTCCTAGAGATAGTAGTGGTAAATTGCGTAGACGCAAAGCGGCTTGTCGCCAGACATCGCCAACATCTTTAGTTATTGATGCTCATGCGGCTGGTTTACTGGTTCATGTCTGGACTTTCCGTAATGAAGATTACTTTTTGCCACTGGTTTTTCAAGGAAATCCCGAAGGAGAATATGAACTATTTTTCAATTTAGGTGTTGATGGCGTATTTAGCGATTACCCTGATACGGCTTGTGCTGTGAGGGAAAATCTCTATAAATGAACCGCAGAGGCACAGAGAGCGCAGAGAGAGGAATCGGAGATTTACACGACTCATTTAGGATCGCTATAGTTAGTTAAAATCAAAGTTGCAGTCATGATAAATCAGATTTCCTAATTATTAAATAGTTAGGAAATCTGAACAATTTTATTTTCACAAACTCGTCATCACCTGAGCTAATTGATTAGATAAATCAATTACAGCCTGGGATTTTGTAAATAAAACGCCAGCCAAAAAGTAATAATCGCCAGAATAAAATGCCATTTTGTTTTTTCGGAGTTCTTCTATGTGTTTCTTAACTTTAGGTTCAGAGCTATAATAGCCGAACTCCAAAGGTAATACCATGAAATTTTGAACATCATAACCATTTTGTTTTGCTAAGTTCAAGGTATTGATTGGATTAGAAAAACTAGATACTAAAACCAAGACATTTTCATAATCTAACGATAAAAGATCGTTGGTAAGTGTAGCTCCATCTACGCCCCCAAATAAGAGCGGCATATAAATATCCTTATCTGGTGCGGGTATATAGGGTGGATTGGCTACAAGATACTCGGCATGGGGTTGAGAAGAATTAAACAAACATGAATTATGGATTATATATTTATTTGTGAGATTGTATTCATCAATGGTTGAATTTGCAACTTTCCATGCAGAAGTGTTTAATTCAAATCCCTGGATTACGCCATTAAACTTATTTCTCAATAAGGAATTAATTACAGGGCTACCATCTCCTGAACCAAATTCCACAATTGATTCGGAACTTTTACAATTTCTAAACACAAAGTTTTCTAAACAATTGGAGTAGAAATTAGATTCTTCAGGGCAAAAAAAGATATCTTTCATTTGACTGTACTTTAAGGTGTAAGGTATAATCAATGTAATAGGAGGTTGTTTATTACCTTGTATTTAGGCAATAAAAAACTGTTCCTTTAGCAAAGGGTTGCTAAAGAAATGCACTTGCAGGGAAAGCGGCACTAAAATGACGTAGAAATGTCAAATTAAAACGCTAAGAAAAAACTGCTATTTCTAATTTTTGGGATCGATCACATAATTAAAGCGGCTGATTCTGCTTCGCGTATCGATCGCACAACAGCATTACCGGCGCGATCGCTCATGAGTTTCTGCTGGTCGTATCCAAGCAGCAATTCATGAGCATCATTGGGATACTTTTCTGCTAGAGTCAAAGCTACATCATCTAACATCCAACGGCCGTGGCGTTCATCTTCTCTGATGTGCAGTTCCCAATAACCCACTGCTGCTTCTGAAAGTTTCAGTCGTTGCGCCGCCAACATATAATTTTTATAAACCGCAGGCCCAGCCACCTCAAAATAGGTCAAACCGCCACAATAACGCAGAAAATAGCGTTTGCGCTCAGTCAGCAGGAAGTTATGATTGGTAGAAGCCAATACTTCCCAAGGTACTAAATCGAGGTATGCCTCTGGTTGAGTGTTCATCCCGAATTCAGCAAGCATTTGGGCAAAAAATGTAGAGTGCTTGCGGGATAAACGACCGTTGCCGTATTCTTCTATTAAGACTCGTATGAGTGTACACTGCACTTCATTAGCAGCGCCACCCAAAGTCCGGGAAATATGACTAGCTTCAACCAAGCCATCCAACGAACCGATTGCTAGCAGGTGACGATAGCCAGCTTCAGTCATTTTCTCACGAATATAGCTGCTAGTTTCCGACAAAGGCGGATTTAAATCAGCAGATGCACGCTCGATTAAAGCGTGTTTTACATCCAATTCTTGCAGCGCTGCTACATCGAGATGCGCTAGTTCCCAGCTTTGCCAAGCAGCTTCAATTTTGTCACGACATAAGGATAGATAAAGCGATCGCTCATTGGTATAGTGCCGCAAATCGTCGTACCAAAACAGCTTGAGCCGATTAATTCGGTAAAGTATCCGTTGGAGAAAACGGTGAGCTTGTTCATCAGAGCGATCGTTTTTATAGGCGGCGCGAATTGCCCTTGAGAGTGCCTGTTCAAACTCACTAGCTATTGCAGGTCTTACATCTAGTTGATGATCTAAATCCTCCGTTGCTAGCAGTTCTATAAATTGCTCCTCAGCCTGGTCGTACTTGGTAATTGTTCCTTCTTCTGTTTGCGTACTCTTTTTTGCAGCCCCAGCGTTAGGAAATCTAACTAAATTGCTTTGCATGGAATCTTCGGTAGCATTGGAAAAGTGAGAAATTAAAATTACTTTCACCTCTAATACCTAAGTTCCCACACGAGTAGCTTTCTCTACCTCTTTCCTTGGTTATAAACAAAAATTAAGTTTTAAAGGAATGGGGAATGGGGAATTGGGAATTGGGAAAGACTTGTTGTAAGTTCTAAACTTTTGTCCCCCTGCCCCCTGCTCCCTGCCCCCTGCCCCCTACCCCCTACGGCGCTTTCGGCTGTTGTTCAATCGCCTTACTTGGGGGAATTTCCTCAAGACGAATCAGTGCTTCGATTACCGACTTCACAATTGGGGCGGCGACAGTAGAACCATAAGCACTTTCTCCTTTTGGCTCATCTACCAGTGCAAACACTACATAGCGAGGAGATTCCACTGGTAAAATAGCCACAAAGCTGGTCATTCTAGCACCCTTGATATACCCACCATTAGGACTAGCTTTTTGGGCTGTACCAGTTTTACCAGCAATGCGATATCCAGGAATTTGTGAAGGCTTCCCACTGCCTTCATCAACAACAGTTTCCATCATTTCTACAACCTTTTGGGCTGTTGCAGCTGAGAAAATTTGGCGCGATATAGTGCGAGTGGGCGAATCATGCATCTGCCCTTTGGTATCAATCAGCCCTCGAACTACATGAGGTGTAACTAACTTACCGCCATTGGCTAAAGCACCGTGCATTTGCACTAGCTGTAACGGTGTCATAGAAAAGCCCTGGCCAAAGGAAGTAGTAGCTGGTTCAATTGGCGAAGCGATAAATTCTTCTTGACTTTTGAGGCGACCGCCAACTTCAAAAGGTAAATCTGTATCAACTTTTTGTCCTAGCCCCAAGCGTTCTAGCCAGTTGTAGTAGATTGAAGGCTTTAAGCGTTGGATAATTTTCACCATGCCAATGTTGCTGGAATATTGCAAAATCTGAGCAATGCTGATTTGCCCGTAGCCATTATTCATCGCATTTTTGATGGTGTAATTAGCGACTCGAATATTACCAGAGTCATTAAATGTATCATCTGCTTTAATAACGCCATTTTCCAGAGCGATCGCTACATTCAAAGGTTTAAAAGTCGATCCTGGTTCATAAAGATCCGCTACCGTCCAGTTTTTAAATAGGGAAATATTAGCTTTACCGTATTCATTAGGATTATAGGTAGGCTGAGAAGCAAGGGCGAGTAAAGAACCATCCAATGCATCCATTACAATTACCGCCCCACGTTTAGCGTCAAACTTCTCCATTTGCTCTTTGAGTGCGACGCGGGCGATTCGTTGCAGACGGCTATCGATAGTCAGTTGCAGGCGCAAATCATCAAAATGCAAAAAACCTTCCGGTGCATGATTAGGCATCAGAGTCCCATTACCATCACGACTGAGCCGCACCGTTTGCACAGGACGTTCTAACAACTTCTCTTGAGAGTATTCCACCCCTGCTTGACCAATACGGTCAACATTCACGTAGCCCACTACATCAGCAACCAAATCATCTGGCGGATAAAATCGGGCGTATTTTGGAACTAACTCCAAACCATTTAAGCGCAAAGAAGTGACGCGATCGATAATTTCTTCTGGTAGGGCTGGAGCAAGTACAATCCCGCTTTTTTTGCTTTGAAAAGTTTTCACCAAGTCAGCAGTATCTTTTGCCAATATTGGGGCCAGCCGCTCTGCTATCTCCTCATTAGACTTATCAAACAGCTTAGGATGGGCGTACAAAGTATATACAGGACGGTCAATAGCCAACAGATTACTATTGCGATCTACCACGGGGCGACGGGGCATAAAAGGTCGCAAATCCACCATTTGTTGGTTTCGCGCGTACTGGGTTAACTTTGGCCCCCTGACAATTTGCAGGTTATACAAGTTGATACCCAGTCCCAACCCTGCTGCCATTAATACGCCCCAGGCTATAAACAGTCGGGACTTGGTGTTAGATGTTTGGTTTTGGATATTAGAAGCAAGTGTCTTCAAAAACCCTTGTTTAGAACCCTTCTGTTGTCTTTTGAATCCTGGATTCCGAAACTTTCTCAATCTTGTTTTGCTTGATGACTTCTGCATTGGGTTCGTGCTTTGTCCTTTGTCTCTTGTCTTTTGTTATTAGCCAAAGTCTGAGTCCTAGTGACTAACGACAAATGACTAATGACTCTTAAGGATTAGTATCCCAGTGGCGAGAGCGTTTGTTGTTGCTTTTCTGAACTTGGCGTGATGTTAGATGATGCTGGTTTAGGGGTATGAGATGGTGGAGACAAGAAAATCATTCCTTGAGGAGTCGGCGATACAAGCCCTGCTGCTGGTTGCTCCGCGTCCTTAGCCATTTTATTTGTCAGCGTGGCATTGGTTGTCGTTAACATCCGTTCGTGACGTTGGAGGTTGTGCAGTCTGCGATATGACTTACCCCAAAGCTGTTGAGAGTATACCGTCCAGCCATAAACAGCAAGTGTCGATGCTACTAACAAGAACGCGAAAACTGTCGAATAACGATGAAAGGTGTACAAGCGCAACAACCATGAAGGTGCTGTTCCAGAATTAGGCATTGTGGGAAGGCGAGGAAAATCTACCCCTGAACTCTTCTGAGTTGCACTGGACTGTCCGTTGAGATTTGGCATTTGTTGTCTACCCAACTCTTTCACCGATTTGAGCATAGCTGCCTGATTTGTAGAAGAAGCGGCTAAATTTTTTGAGGAACGTTGTTGTCTCGGAGAGGATACAGGTGTGGCTGGGGTCACTGGTGTAGAAGCGCTCCTTGCTACCGACTCCATAGCCTTAGAGCGTCGCCTCCCTAAAGAAAGGATAGAATCTCGCCGGAACCAATTACCTTTTGTAGAAATAGCAGATTTACGAGCAACTACCATAAATTTTTTAGATGAAAAATACTGTACTTTAGATTGATTTTTTGATTGCCTGTTTTTGCTAAGGTCAGAATCCCTTTCTGTGGGCGACAAGCACACATAACAGACTACACCCTTTTAACTGTTCTAATAGGTAGCCGTACCAATGTTTGCAATCAGTGATTAGCAACTAGACAGCTTGCCCTCCAGTTATCGCACCTAAAGTATGGCAACGCAGGGCAGCAAGGTGCAATACTTCATGAAAAAAATAAAATTTTTGCTATGATAGCTCTGTTTGCTAGAAAATTCGGTAATTTCTGTTTTGCTCCTGAGTTAAAAGAAACTAATCAGATGGCTGGATGATTGATAAATAATCTGAAAAAGAATACCCCAAAGGATTGTTTTTTTAGTATGTAATCTTCTAGGATTTAAAAAAAAAGCAATAAATACGGTATCGTATTCAACAGGCGAAAATATTGTTCTAGCCACAATTGGTGAAAGAGGAGTTTATGAAAACAAAAGTCTTTGGTTTTGCTCTAATGTTAAGTCTGGCTACAATTCTCGGAGCCTGTGATGGCGGTGGTACCCCTACTCCATCTGCTACAGGTGAACCAACTGATGCACCTGCTGCTACTCCCGCAATTACTCCCGCAATTACTCCCGCAACTACCCCCGCAGCAACTCCTAAGTAAGGCATTTTTAGCTTTAGTTGAAATCATGTCCTAAACAACTTAGTAGCAACCCTCGTCACCATCTAGCTTGGATTAATGAGGTTTATCTAGAAACCTATATCTTTCTGTTGGTGTATCAGAGCTTAGGGTTCGCTCAAATATCAGCTAAGTAGGGCAGCAAGTAACGAACACTGGTGACGAGGATTACCTCCTAAACCAGTGTTTGCCTGAAATTATCGCCTGATCGAATCTTATTCCAAGGAAAGGGGAATTAAGTTCCATATATCTAAGCCATCTTGCGAGTAAATATTTCCCTGATTTAGTGTTTGCAATGGCTTAGACTCCTGAGTTTTGAGAGGAAAAAATAATTCATTGCGATCGCTGGCAATTGCTCAAGAGCATTCCCTGTAGTCTATTCTGTATTAAGAGAGACATAGTGGTGTACCTTGATGTTGCCAGATTTTTATTGGGAATGGGGAATTGGGAAACAGATTTTCATACTGCGTTGTGAACGCAGTTCAGGAGATGGGGATTAAGGCAAGAGAGGCAGTAAATTTCCTGGGCTTGATTGTGATTACTGCAACATTTTTTGTGTTAAATGGCTATTGGGGATCGATGGTCATAGCATTACCCCCGCCAGAGGATACGCCAGAAGAAATATTAAGGACACAGATTATCATAGAGGCGCGATCGCCAATTGATGGAAGATTCCTAACAGCTGCTGAATACATCCAAGTACAGGCGCAGCTTCAACAAGTCCCACCACCAAAACTAGACCCCAAAATTCGGGATCAGATTTTCTTGCTTCGCCTACGTAAAACCTTACTTCAGTTTTTCCCATTTTTAAATTTTTGATAAATTCGTCATTTGTCATTTGTCATTAGTCATTCATCCTCTACCCCATTCCCCATTCCCCATTCCCCATTCTGATGTACGATAACGGTGGCGACAAAATTGCAAATAAATGTAAAGAATATATATAGATATTAAAAAAGTAGATTTAGTCAATCACGTTATTTCACTTAGGTAGCTTCATGTCCATGACCACGATCGCCCCTGAACAGGTTAACAGCATCGTTTGGAATCAGCATAACGATCCCTTTGAAATACTAGGTTCTCACCCCATAGAACAAGACGGCAAAACTGTCTGGGCTGTGCGGGCCTACTTACCAAATGCAAGTGCAGCATGGGTGGTTCTTCCTGAAGAACGGAAGGAATACCCAATGCAAACAGTGCATCATCCCCACTTTTTTGAATGCACGATTGAAACCGCAGAACTGGCAAACTACCAGTTACGGATTAAAGAGGGTGAACATGAGCGAGTCACTTATGACCCTTACGCTTTCCGTTCTCCCAACTTGACAGACTTTGATTTGCATTTGTTTAGTGAAGGCAATCATCACCGGATATATGAAAAACTGGGAGCGCATCCCACAGAAATAGGCGGCGTTAAAGGCGTTTATTTCGCAGTTTGGGCACCTAACGCTCGCAACGTTTCATTGTTGGGAGATTTCAACCTTTGGGATGGACGGAAACACCAGATGCGTAAAGGCCCTACCGGGGTTTGGGAATTATTTATTCCTGAAATCGGTGTGGGAGAGCATTACAAATACGAAATCAAAAATTTTGAAGGGCACATTTACGAAAAATCCGATCCCTACGGTTTCCAGCAAGAACCCCGCCCGAAAACAGCATCCATTGTCACTGATTTAGATTCTTACAGTTGGAATGACGAAGGCTGGATGGAAAAGCGGCGGCACACTGACCCCCTTACCCAGCCCGTCTCCGTTTATGAAGTGCATTTAGGCTCTTGGTTACATGCTTCGAGTGCCGAACCTGCTAAACTGCCAAATGGCGAAACTGAACCGGTAGTTGTCGTTTCTGAATTGAAACCGGGCGCACGCTTCCTTACCTACCGCGAACTAGCTGACCGACTAATTCCTTACGTCAAAGAATTAGGATACACCCATATAGAAATGCTACCCATTGCAGAGCATCCCTTTGATGGCTCTTGGGGTTATCAAGTAACTGGATACTATGCCCCCACTTCCCGTTTTGGCAGCCCCGAAGATTTCATGTATTTTGTTGACAAATGTCACCAAAATGATATGGGGGTAATTGTGGATTGGGTTCCCGGTCACTTCCCCAAAGATGGACACGGTTTAGCTTTCTTTGATGGTAGCCACCTGTACGAACACGCTGACCCCCGTAAAGGTGAACATAAAGAATGGGGTACTTTGGTGTTCAACTATGGTCGCCATGAAGTTAGTAACTTCCTCGCAGCCAATGCCCTCTTTTGGTTTGACAAGTATCACATTGACGGGATTCGTGTCGATGCTGTTGCCTCGATGCTGTATAACGATTATTGCCGCGAACCAGGAGAATGGCTACCCAACCAGTATGGCGGTAGAGAAAACCTAGAAGCAGCAGATTTTCTGCGTCAGGTAAATCACATTATCTTTAGCTATTTCCCCGGTATTCTCTCAATTGCTGAAGAATCCACTTCTTGGCCGATGGTATCTTGGCCCACCTACACAGGCGGACTAGGCTTTAACTTGAAGTGGAATATGGGCTGGATGCACGATATGCTGGATTACTTCAGCATGGATCCTTGGTTCCGCCAGTTCCATCAAAACAACATCACCTTTAGTATGTGGTACAACCACAGCGAGAACTTCATGCTGGCTCTGTCTCACGACGAAGTGGTGCATGGTAAAAGCAATATCATCGGCAAAATGCCGGGGGATACATGGCAGAAGTTAGCTAATATCCGTTGTTTATTTAGCTATATGTTTGCTCACCCAGGTAAGAAAACCATGTTTATGAGCATGGAGTTTGGGCAATGGAGTGAGTGGAATGCTTGGGCAGATTTGGAGTGGCATTTATTACAGCATGAAGCCCACCAACAGTTAAGAACGTTTTTCCGAGAATTGAACCATCTCTACCGTTCTGAACCAGTTTTGTACACTCAGGATTTTGCTGAACCTGGCTTTGAGTGGATTGACTGTAGCGACAACCGCCATAGTGTAGTTTCCTTCATGCGTCGTGATAAGGATTCTGATGATTTTGCGATCGTCGTTTGCAATTTTACACCGCAACCGCATTCTCACTACCGCATCGGTGTACCGCAAAAGGGATTTTATACTGAGTTGTTTAATAGCGATGCGCGTCAGTATGGCGGCAGTAATATGGGCAACTTAGGTGGTAAGTGGACAGATGATTGGTCTTTGCACAGTCGTCCTTATTCGCTGGATTTGTGTTTACCACCTTTGGGTGTGTTAATTCTCAAGTTGGATAAGAAGAAGACTACTGAGGTAATTGGATAACAATTTTGGGTGGGCATTGCCCATCCAAGACTGTTTTTTGATGATCAACATTGTAGGGGCAATTCACGAATTGCCCCTATTTTGTACTGTTATATTAGTTAATCAAGGCATTGAAAGTTACAAAAAGGAAACGAAACTTTCATGATGCTATTCAATCTTGGGAATCGGCTTTGGAACTATATCAAAACAGTAATAACGATAATAATGTGAATGTAGTTCGACGAGTCCATTATGTGCCCATAGTTTAATCGAATAAAAAGACCTCTCCCTGGTTTTACTATGTAAAACCTTTCCCTCTCCGACTCGGAGAGGGACTGGCGATCGCTAATGAAAATTTGGCAAGGTCATATCAATAATTAGGTTTAAGATTTGATATATCATGTTGTTTCTTATGAAAAAAATATTTAATTTTTGTGTTGTGCCCTAATTACTCTTACTATTTACTAATTTCCAAGTTATTTGGCATATCGTTCCTTTGGGATAAAGAGTCTCACGTTTAAAATCACCACCCAAGTTTTTGGCGATATTTTTTAATTGTTTTGTCCCTTTACTTTCCAAATATGAAATCAGTCCAGATCCGTTATCTTGAATCTTAAGGGTATAGGAATCATTGTCTTTCTTCCCAATAGCTTCGATACATCTGACACCTTTAGCATGTTTACCTACATTACATAAAGCTTCTTCCAGAAATAAACAAAGTTCCTGTTTATTTTGAACACTTAAATACTTTTCGTCTACTGGTTCGAATGTACGAATTTTTACTTTTATATCTTTTAAATACTCTAAGTCCGAGCGTTCTAGTGTACTAGAGTATACAACATAAAAAAGTTCATGGATTGGGCATGTTAAGTTAATTTTTAACCCGCTACCTAAACGGAGACTTTCGTATTGAGATAAAGCCTCTAGCTTTAAATATTCACCGATTTCTCGAATTTCATAATTTAGTTTTTCTAACTGCAATCTTAATTCCTCATGTGACCAGTCTTGAGCCTGCATCTGTCTCAAGACGTTTGCTAAAGTTTGTAGAGGGCCATTATGAATAATAGTAAATGCATGTTCAATTGTATGTTTACGTCTGTTCATCTTAATTTGAAATACTTGGTTATCGAACAGAATTCAGGAGTCAGGAGTCAGAATTCAGAATGAATTCTGTACGACTAGCAGATAGCGCCGGCGGCAAGCGAGTCTTCTCCCAAGGGGAGACGCTACGCAAACGAGCGTCTTGATTCTGACTCCTGAATTCTGACTTCTGAATTCTTCTTCAATACGTCTTATCTAAAAGATGAAAATTTAAGACTATATAAACTAAGTCCGCGTAGGCGGTTTTTGTTTGTATAGCGGCGATTATAAATCACCCGATATTTTTCCTTACGGTTCATCCGCCGCCTCTAGTAGGCAGAATAAATCTAAAATTGCTTGACTGGTTTTAATGTGGTATTGCAATTTTGGCAACACACCCGTCAAAAGACAATACAGTTTTCTGCAATCTTGATAAGTTAACGCGCCTACATATTGCATTATTTTCGGTGTAGAACGTCATTAGACCTCTTGCATAAATGTTTAAATTATCATATTGAGCGGTGCTAAACAGAGTAGTGAGATTCTTCTCTCCACTGCGTTCCCTTCAGAATGACATTCTTGATTTTTTGACTGTTGCAAGAGGTCTATTAATCATTAGTCATTTGTGTTTACCAATTGGACAAAGGACTATTGACTTAGGACAACCTCACCAGTTGATGTGCAATCTTATTTGCGTAACAGTTTACAAACCCACAGCTTAAAAGCTGTGGGTTTCTCCTATTCCCTATGAAGAGGCTGGGTTCCAAGTGCCGTGGAAACTGTGGGGTATGACGTTGGGTAATCCTAGTTTGCAAACGGGTTCGGCATCCAGGCGATCGCTATCAAATACCCAAACTTCGCTACTATGAGAGTTACCATCGTAGACAACGGTTAACACCCAACTTTGCTCAGGGTTTTGGGTGTCTTGGGCGTGGATGGGTTCTGAAGGATAACGGTTTTCTCCAAAGTTTGCTTCAGTGAGAGTTTCGGTATTGTGATCGAGACGAGCGATCGCATTTAATATTTCTTGGCTGATATCTGTTCCCGAACGTGATGTTGACATATATGTGTAGCGAGAAGCTTTCCCCACGTTTTGCTGTGGCACATTGGGAAATTCACAATGTCTGCTAAATAATTGCTGAATTGACGCAATTTTACCAGTTTGAGGATGCAGATGAACTCGTGTTAGCGTACTTTTAGCTGGGTTATGAGTCTCACCTGTTGCTACTTCCTTAAGATATTGGTTAGTTTGAAAATCTTCATAACGGGCAATATCCACAATTACTGAACCGCTAGCATCTACATAACCATTAGCAAAATGCCATTGGAACCAAGGTTCGGTTTCTCCACGACTCACTACAGATAAAGTTTCTCGGTCAATAACTAAAATCTGAGTTCCTAATCTAGGTTGCCACTCTAGCGAATCACTATAGTTGTTTATCCCTATTAACACGGGTAAGACATTCAACCGCACTGGCGGAATGAAAAATACAACATACTGTCCAGCTAAAACAAAATCATGCACCAATGGTATACCATCTAGCTGGTATGCGGCTTGTTGGATAATCCGCCCAGTCGAATCGCTTTTGTAAATATTCAGCGTCGCATTTTGTCCAGGGGTGATACCAAAGTTGAAAATCTCTCCTGTTTGCTTGTCACGCTTACAATGTGCAGAATAGGTTAATCCTTTAGTTAATCCTCCTAAATCATCTTCACCCAAAGTCTTTAAAGTTTGTAAATCGAGGGCGTGGGGTTTACCACCTTCCCACAATGCCAAAAGTTTATCTGGAAGTGCAAGCACCGAGGTATTGGCAGTATTCTTGATGGGCTTTTGCCATTGATTCCAAATTGGGCCTGGTGCAGTCATACCATAATTGCCGTAGAGTAGTTTACCTGCTGCGGCTTCTTCTTGATAGCCAGAGGTTTGTACGTAGCGATAAACCCCGGTTGCACCTGCATCGGTAAAATTTACAGCAAGAATTGCCCCATCTCCATCAAACCAGTGTCCCATGCGAATGCCACCGCGTTCTAGCCGTGCCGGGCCATTGCGGTAAAGAGTGCCGCGCAAGGCTTCTGGGATTTTACCAGAGATAATTGGCAATTGGGTAGAGGGAAATTCTTTCGCTGGTTGTGCGTTAGCAAAGCTCACCGTTCGCGTAGCGTCTCGTAGAGAAGGTATTGCACCTGCCCAACCTTTTGTTTTTGACTTTTTGCTAATAGTATGCATATCAAATTTTGATAATGATCGATGTACATACCTGCATTCTTACATTTTCGTCTTTGATGCAATTAAACCGTTTAGGTGGGGAATAGGGAAAATATCTTATTGTCGGAGAAAGTTTACTGCAAGCCATGAAAGATATTTTGGTAGAAGCTGCTACAGAATAAGTGATGGTGGCTTGGACTGAAGCTTATCAAGCATTGTCTAAAGTGTTCATTTAGAGAGAACATGACATATTCATCAAGAAAGATAACAACTTGTGTATTCTAGTTTTTATTTCTTCTTCATATAAGTTAATCATTTTTGTCATGAAATGTGAAGCTTTGAGTAAGATTTTTTGTGGGCGTTTAACGAATGCTTGAAGCACTTGTATTGATTGTGATTATTTATCACCAAGGCTTTGAGAGTTTCTAATTGATGACTCAGTATAGTAAGCACATCCCTTAGCATCTTCCCTTCTCTCAAAGCTTGTGTTCCTTTATCTCAGCTAGCTTTTCGACTTTAATGGCCACCCTGCTTTTTATCTACTGCCTTCTAAAACTTCATCATATTTTAGCCAAAATTATCCTTTTACATGCTTTGATGTAAGTAGTTACTGAGGAATGCTGAAGTCCAAAGCTAATCTGGAAAACATCAAAATTCACTCATACAAAATCCATCGTAGAAAAAGTAACAGATTAAACCAGATATTATTTGGCTTTAGCACACTTTGTTAAAGTAGGGAAGTAGATGAAAACAGATAAATATTTATTTACAGAGAAATTTAATTCATTGTCCGATGAAAAATCACGTATTCTCTTAGTATCAATGCGTGAAATCGCTAATTTAGTGGCTTTGTGTAACTTATATGAGTTTGAAGATACGATCTCCGAGAACGATGCTGTTGACATGCTCAAATTATTGAGTGCCGACGACAGTGTAACGCGAAAAATCTACAAAATTACTAGATATCTGACTAATTCTAAACCATTAGCTGAGTCCCTCGTGCCAGGAGCTAATCCCTACTTCTTTAACCAAGAGTATGAATTGTTCTTTCCTACATTTAATTTTCCTTTTGAACTGTTCGCACTGCATTCATTCAAAAATTGGCGGCAAAAATGCAATAAGGCAGTTTGCTATATATTCGAATTTTGGGAATCATATCTTCAGCCTTCTAATTTCTATTTTTTGGAGTTTTTAAAGGATTTCGATCATATTTTTGTCGGTACAAAAAATTCTACTGAGGCTATCAGTAAAATCACTGGTCGTCCCTGTACTTATTTACCACCTGGGGTAGACACATTAAAATTCAGCCCCTATCCCTTATTGCCTCACCGCAGTATCGATGTTTGCAACCTGGGTCGTCGTTCACCTATAACCCATCAAGCCCTCTTAGAATTTGCACAACAGCAACAAGCTTTTTATTACTACGATACCATCAAAATTTCTGGAATCAAAAATGCCACTAAACAACAAACCTTTGCGGTAAACAATGCTAAAGAACATCGGAGTTTATTAGCTAATTTAATTAAAAGAAGCCGTTATTTCTTTGCCAATCGCGCACGAATTAATGAGGCGGAATTCATAAGAACTAACCAAGAGTTTGGTTCTCGCTTTTTTGAGGGTGCTGCTGCTGGAACAATCATGCTTGGTGAGCCTCCGGTTTCAAAGGAATTCGACAAATATTTTGATTGGCCTGATGCTGTTATCAAGATTCCCTTTGATACTCCTGAAATCGGTGAGATTATCGCAGATTTGGATGCTCAACCCGAACGCTTGGCAAGAATTAGGAAAGAGAATGTTGTCAACTCACTACTGCGACATGATTGGGTATATCGCTTGCAGACAATTCTTGAGTCAGTAGATGTTAAACCTAGTGAAATCATGTTGTCTAGAAAGACCAAGTTGAAGAACTTAGCCAATCAGATCCACCAAATGTCTGATGGATCATTGGTTAGTTCTCCACCTTGATAATTATTATCATTATTTCTTAAATGCCCAAAAATTAATTTGTTGGAGGTAATTAAGACACTATATATTATATCGATAACCTTATAGACAGCGATGGTCTTGGCATATAGAAGAACTCCGATTTGATTTTTGAAAACATATTGAGAGTGAAAAGCCCTTTCTATCATGGTTTTATCTTAAATTTTATTCAAAAATCAGACAGGAGTATTTGAGGTTGTTTGAAAAGTCCTCTTGTCTGTATCAAAAGTTTTAGATCCCCCTAAATTCCCCTTTAAAAGAGGGGGACTTTGATTCCGGTTCCTCCCTTAAAAAGGCTATGGTATATACACAAGTTTGAAATAGTTTACTCACCTGTTTTTTGTCTCAGTTTTACCCCACCCTAACCCTCTCCGTATATAGTGGCTACAGTGTACACACAAGTTTTATCTGCAAGAGTTTCAAGCTTTTTAGACCCAATAAATGGTCATTACGAGTGCAGCGATAGCGGAACGAAGTAATCGCACAATCCTGTGGTTTTTGCGATCGCTTCGTCATTTGATGTCGGACAAGGTTCCATTACTGTCATAATATTATCAGTGAATATATTTAAAAATTAAAGCAAAGTTGTATTATCTAGCTCTAAACTCGACGATGACAACTACACCAAGCTCTAATTCCTGGATTATCTGTCCTCAGCCCAATCCTCAAGCAAACTTGCGTTTATTCTGCTTACCCTACGCTGGTGGTAGTGCGGCAATTTTTCGCACATGGCCTAATAATCTACCTAGTAATGTTGAAGTCTGTGCAGTGGAATATCCAGGGCGGGGAAGACAGATGAAGTTAGCACCCTTGACGCGATTAGAATCTCTTGTGGAAGCGATCGCTCCAGTTCTCATGCCATACTTAGACAAACCATTCGCCTTCTTCGGTTACAGTATGGGCGGATTAGTTAGCTTCGAGTTGACACATCTACTTAGCTCTAAGTATAGTATTTCTCCCTTTCACCTCTTCATATCTGCTCGCCGCGCCCCACAATTACCACTGATAAAACCATTCCTCCACACCCTATCAGACTCTGATTTGCAAGACGAGCTACGCAGTCTTAACGGTACACCCAAAGCAGTACTAGAAAACCCAGAACTTATGCAGATGTTCCTCCCGGTTTTGCGGGCAGATTTTGCAGTTCTAGAAACTTATATTTACACTCAAAAACAGCCATTGGACTGTCCTATGACTGTTTTTGGTGGTTTGCAAGACCAAGAAGTTAGTCATGAAGCTTTGCAAGCATGGCGAGAACAGACTATGGGTGCTTTCTCATTACACGAGTTCAACGGCGACCACTTTTTTATCCATTCACATCAAGAATTATTATTTAAACTTATATCTCAAGAATTGCAGATGTCTAAGCGTAGCTGATAGTAACCATTAAATAAGAAGGAGTCAGAATATAGAAATTTTCTGACTCTCTGAACTTCTGATGTACAATATTTCTACTTTTTATTTTTGGGTAGCGATCGCTAACTTTGCCCCTTCAACTTTACGAACCCGATCCATCACCGCTACTACTCGACCATAATCAACTTTCTCATCAGCATTAATAATCACCAAAACTTCTGGGTTAGAACCAACTAGAGCGCGTATTTGCTCTGTCAAATCCTCAATTTCAATTGGTTTACGGTTCAGACTTACCTGTTGTTTTTCATCTACCGTAACGGTAACTTTAGTCGGAACTTGTTGTTGTTTCGCTGTGCTGGCCTTCGGTAAATTGACTGGCAAACCTTCTGAACGTGTTAAAAACAGAGTTGACATGATAAAAAATGTCAAAATTGCAAAAATCACGTCAATCATCGGCAAGATGTTGATCTGTAGTGGAAGTTCTGGTTCATCTGGTAGACGCATAGGTTTTTTCTCCTCGTTCATAGCGACGGCGGTAAAGTAATTCTAGCTGTCCCCCATACTCCTGAATTAATGCAATCTGCCGTTGGTACAGTCCCCGGAAGGTATTGGCAAACAAGAGTATGAATATAGCAACTATCAATCCTGATGCTGTTGATACTAGAGCTTCACTAATCCCAGATGTAACAGTAGTTGTTCTGCTACCTCCCACGTCACCAAGATTTAGGGAAGCAAAGGAGGCTATCAATCCTAGTACTGTGCCAAGAAGACCTAACAGTGGTGCCAGACTAATAATTGTCTCAAAAATGTTTTGGAAACGTTTTAAGACAGGAATCTCAGCCTGCGATTCGCTTTCTAAGGCCAAACGAAATTCCTCTGGATTTGGCTCCTCTAATTCTAAAGCCGCCAGAAAAATCCGGGCGAGTGGCAAATCTGCATTTTTCTGAAGTTTATCCATTGCACCGACAACATTATCGAGACGATAAAGATTCAAAACATCTCGCACCACACGGCTTTGACGTTGATTGATCCTTACCCAAAACCTGATCCGCTCGATGATCAGTGCCACACCCAACACCGAAAACGCCAACAGGGGCCACATGACCACACCGCCTGCTGCAAACAAATTCTGAATTCCCATGTAGTGCCTCTATAACGTCGTCCACAATACAAAATTAGACTACCAGAATCTAGAGAAAAGCTGAAACTTTTTCTCAATAAAATATAGAATATAATGATAAATTTTTCAAATGTAATGATTATGACTTTTATTTAATTGTTAGTTTGTTTTACATAAATTAATTTAATTAGATTGTAACAAAAATTAATTTTGTCCAAAATCCATGATATTGGTGCTTGGGAAGGATGTTTTTGTTATTGCAGGATTCCGTAACGCTATCCCAAGTAATTTTAATTTTTTACTTGATATTTGTAACCCTGCATTCTAAGATAGCTAAATTAGTGAGAATAGGTAGCAATAGCTATGAGCTTTTCCGGCACTACTGTCGAGCAACGTTCCAAAGAAGTTGAGGCTCTCAAGTCTTTTCTGACTTACAGTCTAATAGGTTCCCTGGCGCTGCATATCGGCGTACTGTCTTCAGGCATAACTAATTATTTGACGAGAGTGCCGACAGAAGAAGATGACGCAATAGAATTTGCGATCGTTGATTCTCCGACTCCCGAACCAGAAAAACCAGTTGAGAAAATTCCAGAAGAACCCAAAAAATTACCTGAAGTTATTCAAAAACAATCTATAGTAACTCCGCCAGTACAAAAACCAGTACAAGAAGTGATTGAAAGGCCAAAAATTGAGCCAATTCAAAAGCAACCACAACAAACTACTCAAAATCCACAGCCAGTTCAACAACCACAACAAACTACTCAAAATCCACAGCCAGCTAACAGAGAAATTGCTCCCAAGCCAGTAATCCCTGTGACAACTGCTGCTCCTCAAGGTGGCGGTTCTGGTGTTGCTTTAGGTTCAGGTAGTGGCATTGCTGTAGGTACAAACAGTGGTACTGGTACTGGTGGAGGAACTGGGACTGGTACTGGTGGCGGTATTGGTAGTGGTACTGGTACCGGCATCGGCAGTGGTACTGGGAATCAAACAGTAAATCGTCCGCCAGTAGCAACAGCACCAATAGCACCAATAGCACCAATAGCACCAACAGCACCAACACCTCCAAAAACTAACACTTCAGGTAACGGCAACGGTCGTGCAGCCTGCCGCGAATGTAATGCCAAATATCCAGAGGCAGCAAGACGGCGAGGAGTTGAAGGTAGAGTGGAAGTAGCTGTAGATAGTGATGCACAAGGTAATGTTACTAATGTGCGGCTAACCAGATCCAGTGGAAACCGTGAATTGGACGAAGCCCAATTAAGACAAGCGCGTGAGTGGAAATTAAAACCCACAGAAGGTGGTAGAAAAGGGGTATCAATCGCCACTGAATTTGCCATACAGGGTTCACGGCGATCGCGCCAAGTTCAAGAACGAAAAAGACAAAGAGAAGCAGAAGAGAGAACCCAGCAGAGAACGGCGACTAACTCCACAGAAGAAAATCCAAGACGTAGACGCAGAGAGTTGGCTCCTTCATCTCCTTCATCTAATCCAGTTAGAACCACAAAACCAGCAATATCTGGATTTAGTAGACGGTTAGAACCCCAAAGAAGGGAAAATCCTGCTACAAACTCATCATCTGGAGCAAACACAACTCGCACCCAAGGAACTTCTGCTAGAGAGTCTTTACGCCGCGTCCAGCGTGAACGAACTGCTCCTGCTGCATCACCAAAGCCACAAGCAACCACAAATCGGCGGCGGCGAAGAGATAACGCGAGTCAGAATAAGTTGCGGGAATCTTTGCGTGGTTTACGCCAAAAACCTCAATCGCAACCGGCTGCACCGTCTGCTGCTCCTAGTCAGCAGTAAAGTGACATAAATCCACTGCAATCATCTCAAAGTAAGCCAGGAGTTAGATTACATAAGCCTCCTGGCTTTTAAATTATGTTTAATTAAGTACGGTTATTGCGTAGGCGTAGCCCGTCGTAGACATCGCACATTACTATAAAACCGAACCCGCTCAACTTGAACATTGATATAGTCTAATAACTAGGAAGCTTGAGATTTAGCTTCGGGCAATTTAAGATTGCTTAACAACCATTTTATCAGTTGTTCGTAAGCTAAGAAGCTTGAGATTGAGCCTCCTACTAAGACTAAATAGTTCATCTTAGAGGTGATAGTTATGGCACTGATTCGTTGGAACCCATTGCTGGATCTTGAACGTTTAGAACCATTCCGAGATAGCGAACGTTTAGAACCATTCCGCGAAATAGACACCTTGCAAAGGCAAATGAATCGCTTGTTTGACAGATTGATGCCAACTACTAATGGTGGTGAAAGGTCTGGATTTATATTTAGTCCGGCTGCTGAACTAGAAGAAACTGATGATGCAATTCGCTTGAAACTAGAACTACCTGGTTTAGAAGCAAAAGATATCAATATAGAAGCAACTCCCGAATCAATTTTGATTAGCGGTGAGCGCAAGACTGAAACCAAAAATGAAGAAAACGGTATGACTCGCTCTGAGTTCCGTTATGGAAAATTTCAGAGGATAATCCCCTTACCTTCCCAAATTCAAAACAGCAAAGTGCAAGCTGAATACAAAAATGGTATTCTCCAATTAACTTTGCCGAAAGCGGAATCAGAAAAACACAAAGCCGTCAAAGTCAATCTCGGTTAATTCAACACTAATAATTGGGGAGTGGGAAATAATTCTTTTGATTCCAATTCCCACCCCCATGATCAGCGATCGCCGCCTTCTAGAAATAGGAGGCGGTTCTTTCTTATACAGCAATAGTTTCGCCAATTAGTACACCTATATCACGAGGAGGAGAAGTTTTTTGATGAAATTATTGTATAGACGGCGATTCATCGCGTCTCTTGTCTTAACCGAAAAGCAGTTAGAGCTACAAACCTTTAATTATCGCCGTCCTACTTGGTAGTATTTACTGAACGCCAATTAATATGCTGAGATGATAGTCAAGGGCTAACTCTCAAATCCCTCAACTGCACTTTATGTCAGATGTCAAATTCACTGATTTGGATAAAACTTCTACATAAACACACACTGATGCAGTTTGATTTGCTTGAATAGCTATATTGATAGGACATTGATCCGAAGGCAATTCACAATTCTGATTATGGCAAGTAAATTCATTGATGTTAGGGAATACACTGTCAGAGCGCACAAAAGACAGATTCATACTCGTGTTTTCCAGTTTGTCTGTAAAGAGTGTAACGATCTGACAAAACGTGAGACGTTCGGGCCTCGACCCTTATATTGTGAGAAATGTCGCCCTCCCCAAGCGCCGAAGAAATCCCAGCCAACATCTCAGAAAGCAAAACCTAGACCAATGTCTTACAAAAGTGACATCGATTTAAATTGATTGAAGCCTTATGACTCAAAATGGACAATTAGAACCACCTCCAGGGGACTTTCTCTCACCACTGTTGGAATTACGAGATTATTATGGTCGCCTCACAGAAGAGTATGAACGCCTCTTTGTACAGGCGCGATCGCAACTCGATCATGTAGAAGCGTTGTTGTCTAACTGGTCTTATTCCGATCCCAACAAGCAAATGTCAAGACTGACGGCGGCTGACGAAAGCTCGAATCTTTCTCAAGAAGGCTCTCTGCGGTTTTTATCACCTCCCGATGACATCAACGAAATCAAGGTGGAGTCTCTACAATCAGAACTCACAGATTCAGATCGGGTTAAGATCGATAATTCCTCTTCTACCGTTGATACAAAAGAGAGAAAACCTGCAACTACATCGTCAGATGCAAAGATCGCTTCAGAGAACAACGATAGTTCAACGAAGGTAGCAGAAATCCCCATGCTACCCCAGTACAATCATGCTATCTCCCGAATGGAAGCCATCAAACAGCTATTACAAGAGCAAATCGGTACTGTCTGTCATATTGATTTTATTGTGCGATCGCTTTATGGAGAGTTAGATCCCTATCTATTTAAAGTAGTTAAAGGTAGGGTTCAATCTTCCCTTACCCAAGGTAGAGAAAGGAATTACTGGGTAACTATTCCCGATGAGCCAGGTTGTTATACTCTGGATTTAAGTTTGGTAGCCCCAAGTAAACGCAATGGTGCTTCTAGAAACAAAAATAAAAAGCCTTTTGTACCCCCGACAAAAACAGTACCGATGCTCAAAGCCTTTGAGGGTCAATTCTTAATTGATGCCCTCACTTCTCTTTTTGAAGAAAATCCAGGTAAAGTTTTCAGCGTTGCTGAAGTCATCGCCGGCATTTATGGAGAACTAGATTCTCAGCAAACTAGAGAGATTAAAAATAAGGTGCTGAATGAATTATCTAGAGGCTATCGGACAGGCAGATTTTCTAGGGTTCCTAACGAAATTGGCTTTTATACTTTAGACTCCAATCTGATATCAAAGGCTCGTTAAATTGGGGATTGGGGATTGTAAGTTCTAAGCTTTAAGTAGGTGGATCTAAATAAATATAAGATAGTTTGTCATTGCGAACGAAGTGTTCGCGGAGCGTCTCGTAGAGATAGCAATCGCAAAAACTGAGATTGCCACGCTTCACTTCGTTCCGCTCGCAATGACATCTCCTTATATTTAATTGTGTCTACTTACTTACGCTTTGTGTTCAGAAGTCAAAGTTCCGAGTTCAGAGGTCGAAGTTCCAAGTTCAAAAGTCAAAGTTCCGAGTTCAGAA
>NZ_JAYGHE010000014.1:63126-68054 GCF_034931145.1 Nostoc sp. UHCC 0252
GTCGAAGTAATCATCTTTGCTCTAAACTCCCCATTCCCCATTGCCCCTAATCCCCAGAGGGGGCCCCGAGTTCCCCATTCCCCAATACTCACCTATCCCAAAAACAGCTTATATGCTGGATTTTTGTTTTCATCCCAATAGCGATAGCCCAAATTATCGAGAAAAGCTTGCCACTCTCCCATCTCGTGAGAGGGAACCTGGATACCAACAACGATTCGACCGTAGTCTGACCCGTTGTTGCGGTAGTGAAAAAGACTAATATTCCAGTCGGGACTCATAGAAGTCACAAACTTCATCAATGCACCGGGACGTTCGGGAAACTCAAAACGGTAGAGTAATTCATTATGAGCCAAAAAAGAGTGCCCACCCACCATGTGCCGCAGATGTAATTTAGTTAATTCGTCGTCTGTTAAATCAAGAGTTTCAAATCCTTGAGCTTCAAAGTTTTCTACCATCTTTGCGGCATCGGCACGGTTTTGAATTTGCACACCGACAAAAATATGGGCTGTTTTTTCATCGGCAATCCGATAATTAAACTCGGTCAGATTACGGTTGCCAATACATTCACAAAAATGCCGAATACTTCCTCGTTCTTCAGGAATTGTAACTGCAAAGATTGCTTCGCGGCGTTCGCCCAACTCTGCCCGTTCTGCTACAAAGCGGAGACGATCAAAATTCATGTTTGCACCGCAGGCGACAGCAATTAAAGTTTGTCCCTCGATTTGTTCTCGTTCGGCGTAGGCTTTGGCAGCTGCGATCGCTAATGCACCGGCTGGTTCTAAAATGGATCGCGTATCCTCAAACACATCTTTAATCGCAGCGCATGTATCATCTGTATCCACCAGAATAATTTCATCTACATACTGCTGACATAAACGGAAGGTTTCTTCACCTACTTCTCGCACCGCCACACCATCAGCAAATAACCCCACTTGAGACAAGCGCACCCGATGTCCAGCTTTAAGCGATTGAGACATCGCATCAGCATCTACAGGTTCAACGCCAATAATCTTGATTTCAGGACGCAAGCGTTTCACATAAGCCCCAATCCCAGAAATTAGTCCCCCGCCTCCAATGGCGACAAAAATCGCATGGATGGGTTGCTGATATTGTCGTAAAATTTCCATGCCAATGGTTCCCTGTCCAGCAATGACATGAGGATCATCAAAAGGGTGAATAAAGGTCAACCCTTTTTCCACTTCTAATTCACGGGCATAACTATAAGCATCGTCGTAGGTATTGCCATGTAAGACGACTGCCCCGCCTCTCATTCTCACCGCGTCCACCTTGACTTGAGGTGTGGTTACTGGCATGACAATAATCGCTTTAGTTCCCAGGCGATTGGCTGCAAGCGCGACTCCCTGAGCATGATTACCCGCAGACGCTGCAATTACACCCTGCGCTAATATATCTGGTGGCAATTGCACCATTTTGTTATAAGCACCTCGTAGTTTAAAGGAAAATACTGACTGCATATCCTCACGTTTCAACAGGAGTTGATTATTCAGCCGCGCAGACAAATTGGGTGCATACTCCAGTGGTGTTTCTTGGGCAACATCATATACACGGGCAGTCAGGATTTGAATGAGGTAGTCGCAAAACATGGGTGTCAAGGTGTTAGCAAATGCCGGATGGGAATTAATTTTACGTTACAAGCGATCGCACTGGTTTTATTTAATTGCCCTCTCTCGAACATAAATACTTGAGAAAGCAGTCAGATTTGGTCTGAGAATGGTTTTAATATTAGACCTACGTAAATTCATTCCCAGTAATAATGATACACCGTAACTCTTTTTTACCTATTTTCCTTTTCGTCGGAATACCATTAACTGTTTTATTCGCATACTTTGGGTTGAATTATTCAGGATTCTGCTTTGCCAAGATGCGTTATCTCAGCGATGAAGAAAGGTTCCGAATGGTTTTCGATTATCAAAATGAGCGAACAGATTTAGGGCGAAGCACTTATAAGTATATTAAGTATGCAAGTTTTGATGAATATATCAAAGAAAATACAGACTGCTGTTCTATCAATCCCGGCGGGCCTTACGAAATTCGACAGTCTTCATTTTTAGATCGTATATTTGGATATGATGCCCGCGATGTCATAGTTATTAACTTCAAAGTGCGTTATTTAGATGAAACTGGCAATCAAAGAGCATTTGAAACACGTTTTGAAAATACTTTACAAAATTGTGGACATCCCCAGTGATGTTTTTCCTTATTAAACAACTCAAAAATATCGGAGATTAATATTTGAATTGCTATAGCAATCCTATTTGATTTGTGAAAATCACAAGACTCAGATCCCCGACTTCTTAGAGAAGTCGGGGATCTTGTTGTTCACGAATGATTTAGGATTGCTATATATGCCTGATAATTAATAAGGCAATCTACAGAGAGCAAAGATGCAGACTCTCCAAAAACTTTCCCTCCCAAATATGGGTTGTGGGACTTGGGCCTGGGGCAACCAACTGCTTTGGGGATATGACGAAAGTATGGATGACCAGTTACAAGCGGTGTTTAACCTCTGTGTAAACAACGGTGTGACTTTATTTGATACGGGTGATTCTTACGGAACTGGGAGATTGAATGGTCGAAGTGAATTACTGCTGGGACGATTCAACCAAGAATATGTAGGTTCAAACAAAGAAAATATTTGTATTGCGACTAAGCTTGCTGCTTACCCGTGGAGATGGACACGCAACTCAATGGTTAAGGCTTGTAAATCATCTGCCCAACGCCTGAGAAAAAATGTAGATTTAGTGCAAATGCACTGGTCAACAGCAAATTATGCTCCTTGGCAAGAGAGAGGGCTGTTAGATGGTCTTGCCGATTTGTATGAGCAAGGACTAGTCAAGGGAGTGGGATTATCTAACTATGGGCCTAAACGACTCAAGCAAGTGCAGAAAAAGTTTGCTGAACGAGATGTTCCGATTACTACTCTGCAAGTTCAGTACTCCTTATTGTCTACATATCCTGTTACCCAATTGGGGCTAAAAGACCTTTGTGATGAATTGGGAATTAAACTAATTGCCTACAGCCCTCTAGCTTTGGGACTACTGACAGGAAAATACTCTGAGCAAGGCCCTTTGCCCAAAGGTATCCGAGGTTTGTTATTTAGGCAGATATTAGCAGGAATGGGTAGACACGGAGGGGCTTCTGCTGGCAAATCGCTTTTACTATGTTTGCAAGAGGTGGCACAGTTCAGAAACAAAACTATGTCACAGGTAGCGATTAATTGGTGTATCTGTAAAGGAACCATTCCCATCCCTGGAGCCAAAAGTGTTGAACAGGCGAAGGAGAATATTGGCGCGTTAGGTTGGCAATTAAACGCCAGTGAAATTGCAGAGTTGGATAGGGCGGCGGCGAATACAGATAAAAAAATGGTACAAAATATTTTTCAAACTAAGTAAACTCTCAAGATGGATTAGAAGAGGAATGAGTTAAATGTTTTCCAATGCCCCCGGTTACTGTGTCTGTGTTTCTGTTGTTGAAACCAGAAGTGGAGAGTGCTAAGGGTGAACCGATGAGTTGAGCAACTCGAAAGGCAGACGCGATCGCTCCTTCATGCAAACCATCTCCTAAATAAGCTCCCGCATAGTAGGTATTGTTCTCTCCATTGGTGGCAATTATTTCATCTCGATATCGAAAAGATTCAGTTGTGTACAACGGCGTGTGATGTTCTTGAGTGTGAATAATCCGATCTTTGGCAATCAACCCCTCTAATTGAAACGATAAAAAATAATGCTGTGGCAATGAGATGCCGCAAACCTGGTTCAAGCAACTGTTATATCCCCATCGGGTATCTGTTTGAAAGAAATCAAATTCCGAAGGGTAGCGGATGTGGTGACTGTCATACATGGAAGTATCCGTATGAATTGTAGTGGTTGCATAATTAGCTTTCCAATCCGAGAAGCGTTTAATTTCAGCCTCAGTTGGGTCGGCTAACAGCGCCATCACTTGGTCGGGTGGCGTGGCAAACACGACTTTATCAAATTCTTGGATATCACCGTGCGATCGCATATTCCTACGAGGAAGCAAGCTAGATCGCTCAATTTTTACACCACCTGGACTTCTAGAAATATTAGCAATCTCCACATTCAACAACACTTCACCTTTAAATCGCTCCAAAATTTTTTCAATATAGGAATATACACCGCCTTTAATCCTGAACCATTTAACTGCGAGGTAGTCGCGTAACATCGGAATTGCCAGTTCTGCGGGAAAGTTATCAATAAGTTCAAACGGCATTGAGTAACTATACATCGTCAGCAATTTTAGCCAGATATTGCTGATATTTTGGTTATTCAGATATTGAGACAGTGGGCGATCGTAAAAATATCCCATCTGAGCAAATCGTGTTTCTAGCCACAATCCAACGGAATGGGCATGGAGGGCATCGAACCGCAGATATTCAATCAGGCGCTCGATACCTGTATAGTTTTTCTCAGTTGTTACCCTCGATAAAAAGCGATCGCCATTCTTGGAAAATAAAGCGGAACCGACACGAATCGGTTCTAGTTCAACTCCTAGCTCTTGCATGAGAGCAATGAAGTTATAAAATATGCTAGGAAATTCTAATACTCCACTTTCCAACATTTCATTGCAATCAGATTGGTTCGGCTTCACATTCTTGTTGAGTGTCCGAATATGTCCCCCCAACATGGGCTGCCGTTCAAACACGGTGACATGATGCCCTTGTTTATCAAGTAGGTAAGCTGTAGCCATACCACTGGCTCCACCACCGATAACTGCAATTCTCATAACTGACCTCTCAGTTGTTGAATATGAATAATATGTGTAATATCAAGTCCGGTTAATCACTTGTGATTACCGCATCTGTGCAAAAATCGGAAAAGCCTCTTTCCCCCTGCTCCCTGCTCCCTGCCCCCTACTCCCTGCCCCCTGCCCCCTGCCCCCTGCCCCCT
>NZ_JAYGHE010000014.1:68101-126527 GCF_034931145.1 Nostoc sp. UHCC 0252
CCTGCCCCCTGCCCCCTGCCCCCTGCCCCCTGCCCCCTTTCCTCTTCTTAGCTATTGCCTAAAAGCACATCACCAGATAATCTTTGATACAGCAATGCTCCAGTCCAGAATGTGGGAGCAAAACCTGGATAGCCCGATGAGGCATTGCAGAAATAGAAATGGTTGAGTGAAGTTTCGTGATTCAACCGTCCCAAACCCATGTTGCGCGGCGTGAGATTAGAACCGTAGGAATTACCATTGGGACACCAGCAAAAACGTTCATTGGTGGTGGGGCTACCCGTGACATGGAAGACTATATGTTTTCTGAAATTCGGTACATATTGTTTTTCTACAACATCCAGAATGGAATCGAATATCTCTTGCTTTTTCTGGTTGTAGACTTTGCGATCGCGGCGCAATTCCTTAAAATAGTTGTAATTGGCAACGGTAAGGAATTCGACAATCTGGCAATCCTCTGGGCAATCCCGACTCGCTTCTGTCAATAAACTGGGTGTTGTTATCGCAAAGCTGGGATTGGAAAAGTCATTATGTTCATACATCTGAGCAAAGGCTTCATTCAAATCCTCATGACCTGTGTGGAAGAGATTCCATTTGCCAAATCCATAATCTCGGAGGTCGAGGTCTTTGACGACGCAATAAACCATGTAGTTAGATGCAGAATACTCATAGTTGAGTTTTCGGCGCACGGTTTTGGAAAAGTTTGACTCACCAATCATTTTGGCAGCTTTTTTGGGGTCAATATTACAAATCACAGTGTTGCCTGTAAATTCGTGAGTTTGATGGGTAGTTAAATCCATCGCCTCAACTCCCGTAACTGTTCGGTCTGTGAGTCTAAAATTCGTGACTTCATAGTTGAGTAGTACCTGCCCTCCGTGTGATTCAATCACTTTGACTAACGAATTGATCACATGCTCAAAATGCTGGGTTGGATAAAATGCACCGCCTTGATAGCCTTTGAATAAAGCGACCCAGGCATAAAACGAGAGTTGATTCGGAGGCAGCAAAAAATCAGGCCATTGCAGAGCTAATAGGGTTTGGGCGGCTTGGGGTAGCTGAAACTTGTCGAATACATCCTGAAGTGTGCTGTTGAGATATTGGACAGCGCAAAATACTTCACCTGCATGGTTGAGCAGTTCAATTGGCTTAACTGGGGGAGCAAGTCTTTTCAAACCAACGCTCGTTTTTTCGACATCGTTGATAAATTGGCGAATGCGATTCTCTGATCGAGAGGCTCCGCCAACGCTATCATTAGGAAACAGCGTTGATAATCGCTGAATCAGTTCCTCCGGTTCCGAAGGAATATCTAATGCATATCCCGGCATTCGCATGTGGTCAAAACCATCCGGGTCATATCGCTCAAAAGTCACTTCCCCATCTAAACCCAGCTTCTTGAGTACGCGATTAACCGTTTGTCCTTCACCACAATCCCAAACATAATGGAATTGGGCATTAAACGTGTATTTTTTAGCTAGTGTAAACGTATGACCAAAGCCGCCTGGATGTTCATGAGCTTCGAGTATTTGCACGGTCTTGCCAGAGTTTGCCATCAAAGCGCCAAAGACCAATACTGATAAACCACTGCCGACAATCAGGTAATCCGGTTTCATAGGATATAAGCCTGTCCAACTGAAGGGCCGTTTGCAGCATACTAGTAGGCATGAATCTTAAGGATTTCCTATGGTGTCAGAGCTTTAGTTGCGGTCAAAGTAGAGACTGAAATGCTGGGTAAAAAGTAAAGTTATACAACTAAGGGAAATCCAAAAAATAAAATGTCCGTAAGGAAGGAAGGTTTTACAACTACTAAAGGAAATCTAAGAAATAAAATGCCCACCTATATGAGCAATATTCTACCTATCCGAAAATTAAATTAACCTCAACTAAGGATATAAAATGCTACTTTGATTAACTAAAAGAAATACGCCAAAAGAGTGATCCGGCTCAAATCACAGATTAAATCGGCTAGGTAATCAAAATTCAAAACCGTTATTTTTCTTTCTAAACGAACATGAACTATATTCAACAATTATTGCTTCTACCTTTAGCATAGGGCGTATTTCAGGTAATAAGGTACACGGGTAAGGTCACAAAATTATTGTGTCCTTACGATAATATGTACTTGCCAAGTTACAATCTACTGTACTCTTTAGCACATTTGATATTAACAAAAAAATATCTACGTAAAGTGTTTACTGACGAGATGTATAAGATGTAATCTAAAAACATCTATAGCAGTCATAAATCAGTCGTGAACAATAAGATCCCCGACTTCTTTGAGAAGTCGGGGATCTAAGTCTCTCGATTTTCACAACTTATTTACGATTGTTGTAGTCTGATGTTCTTAATGATACATTATGATTTTACCTATCGCAATTATTTTTCAAATAAAGTGATTTTAAATTTTTAATTGGAGCAATATTATTATGACTGCTGCTGTCTTTCTAGAAAACGTCCACAAGTTTTATAACAATGTACCTGTAGTCAATGACCTGTCATTCAAAATTGAAGCAGGGGAAATATTTGCTCTACTTGGCCCGAACGGTGCAGGTAAATCAACCACAATTCGGATGCTGACTACACTCACCAAACCCTCCCAAGGACGGATAGAAGTAGGTGGATATGATGTGATAAAGGAAGCAATGCTAGCAAAACAAAGTATTGGTGTAGTTTTGCAGCAAACCAGTGTGGATAATGATTTAAGTGTTTGGGAAAATATGGAACTGCATGGGAGACTACATCACATTAGTAACCCGCAGCGACAAAAACTGATTAATCAATGGCTAGAGTATGTTGAGCTAGCAGAAAAACGTAATGATTTGGTAAAAACCCTGTCTGGGGGTATGAAACGACGGTTGCAGATTGCGAGAGCTTTATTGCATCAACCACAAATTCTGTTTTTGGATGAACCAACCGTAGGACTAGACCCCCAAACCAGGCGGCGACTTTGGGAAATTATTCGAGATTTAAATAAACAAGGGATGACGATATTACTGACAACCCATTATATGGATGAAGTCGAATTTTTGTGCGGTGCTTTTGGTTCTACGAAGCCAGGACGCATCGGTATTATGGATGGCGGTAAGCTAATTTCTTTAGGAACTTTACAACAACTCCGTTCTGTTCACGGTGAAGGTTTGGTGATGAAACAATTGGGTGTGTCTGAAGTGGGGAATGAGAGTGCGCGTAGTTGGGAATATTTATTTTTCCCATCATTAGAATCCGCGAATATCTACTTGAATGAACAGTCTGATAAAACCGGAATGATGGTGCGTCCCTCTAACCTGGAAGATATTTTTGTGGAATTAACGGGACGCAAGTTAGATTAACCTCATCCTCCTAACTGTCGCAGCATGGCTTCTACTCTGTCCACTCCTTGCGAGTCGTTGCGACGCTTGTACAAGTCGCGGGCTTTTTGCAGCAAGCTGTTGGCTTGTTTAGCTTGTCGTCGCTGTTTATACATGGAACCCATCAACTCATAGGTTTGAGCATTGTTCTTATCTAAGTCGATTGCTTGTTGGTATGCCCAGGTAGCAGCTGTATAGTCTCCCATGCGAGATTGTGTTACAGCCAATCCTAAGTAGGCATTGACGTTGTTACGGTTCAATTGTATAGCACGACGGTAGCCTTCTTTTGCTCCAGGGGTGTCTCCCAAATTCGCTTTGATGTAACCTACAGCGTAGTAAAAATCACTATTGTTAGGGTTGATGGCGATCGCACGACGATAAGAAGTTAGTGCTGCCTGGTAATTTCCTTGTTGAGCGTATAAGTAGCCAATACCTGAATGAATTTTAGCATTTTTGGGAGCTATGCTAGCTGCTTGCTGATAAACTGCGATCGCACCACCATAATCGCCAGCATCCACTAACCTCCGTCCTTCTTCTAGTAATTGCTTTAATTGCGGGTTTTTAGCTTGCGCCACTAATACCTGAGCTTGAGCTACTGAAGGTATAGTAAAGGTAAAACATCCTAGTAACAACACGCTAAACACAAATGATGTAGGCTTGTACACAGTAAATTTCCTGAAATTTTGGAGGACTTTTTTCTTGTACATTAAAACAAAAATTTGGACTTTTGAAAACTGTATTTCTTCGTATTGATTAAGATGTGAATAGTTCATCTAGTCTTTCCTTTACAATCAGCGCTATATTACAGAGTTTCTACTGAACAATGAAGTGTAAGATATCAAGTTCAGATGAAGTTAATCTACATATAAACCAGTACAACAACAAAATTACACTTTTTAAGTCAGTAGTTATACGTGCAACTCAGATAACTATAGAGATATCTAACTTAATTCTCAAAAGGTGAGCCGCCAATCTCAGAGGCTTTAAGATTTATTCTTATTTGTTATTTCAATTTAATAATTCGCTAACTCTGCATTTAATTTTTATTCATTTATTTCATCTTTTAGAAAACTGCTATCCAGATATTTAGATCCTTTTTTGGCCATTACGCGGTAAGATAAACCTAGCGATAAAAATCTAAAATTATGTACAATAACACTGATTTATGATAATAACTACAACTGATGTAATTCAAGGAGCCGTAATTGAGTCATATTTAGGCATTGTGACAGCAGAAGTAGTCTATGGTAGCAATTTCTTGCGAGACTTTTTGGCTGGTATTCGGGATATTATTGGTGGACGCACAGGTAGCTATGAGCGTCTATTTGAGCAAGGGCAACGCAAGGCGCTAGAAGAATTAGAACAGCGAGCGCAACGTTTAGGAGCTAATGCGGTGATTGGGATTGAAATTGATACTGGCACAATCAATCTTGACCAGTCAGGAGTTCTTTTGCTGATTACTGCCACAGGTACTGCGGTGAGAATGCGTTAATTTTTAATTATCTTTAATTTTGACGATCGTTATAAACAATTATCATTGATGACTTTCACCTCTATTCATTGTATTGACTAGCTTTTGATTCAGGAAAAGTCAAAGTCCAATTATTCTTATCGTTGATCTGAAAATACAAGCCTTGGAAAATGAGCCTGAGAGCGGTTCGAGTTCTAATAAACTTTTTCACTAGATAAGTTCCTGGTTCAGCCAAGATATCGTTAGAGTTTTTGGGATAACCAAATTGTTTTGAACAATAACTACCAGCACCTTGAACTTTTACCACAAAAAATTCAGCTTGTTTGTATTTATCAGGAATCATAAAGATTCCATATACATGGTGACGACCACGCCACGGTTGAACAATAACCTTAGTTGCATTTACTTGGAATTTTGTAGTTTTTGATGCCAATAAAGCTTTGGAATTACAATCAGAATCATTCACAGGCCACCACACTGTGATAATAATCACAGAGAATAGCAAGATTAAAATATAGCGGAGTCTGCGACGCATAAATCCCAGGAAAATTGTTGATGCGGTTGGTAGAATTGGGTGAGTGATGATAGTGCAGCTACAGCAGGAATACTATTCACCTGCAACATTTTCCAAATCGCAAAGATAAAACATTAAGCAGACGATTAAATTTTTATCAAAAAAATCGTAGACTATATATGCGATCGCTTACTCTGTTTAGAGCTTAGTTACAAAATTAAATCTATCTGAAAAGCAATGAGTTTTTTGTGGCTATTAACACTGATTAATGCTCAATTCTTTTATTGTGATTAATTCTACAATTTATTTATTTTATCGAACAGAATTCAGTTGGGTATTCTGTGTGACTAAATTAGGCAGGTACAATTCATAAATTACCCTTCAAAACTGTAGATTTACCTAAGTTTTATCAAGGTATCTTATATTGAAGAAGAATTCAGAAGTCAGAATTCAGGAGTCAGAATAAATCAGTCGGGGATTCAGACCGACGCAGGATTAAAAACCACCAAATCATAGATTTGGTGGGGGTCTTAAACCCGGTTATTCATCCGCCAGTCATACAGAATTCATTCTGACTCCTGACTCCTGAATTCTGTTTGATAAAAGCGATATTACTAAAATAGAGCGATCGCTATAGAGTATAAGAAAAAATATGCTTTTATTTATCGGCAATGAATTGAGTAGTCAAATACACAAATATACCTGAAATATTCCCGAAAAAAACAAAAGTTTTATATTTATCTTTTCTAAAGAATTATTCAAATATTAATAAACGCTAAAATTTATTAAAAGTTGTTGAGAAAATATCTTCTTTCTTACTAAAGATAGATTGATTAACTATTTCTATTGATAGATATTAAAAGAGACAATTTAGTTATTTAATTTTAAACAGAAACATGAATATATTTGAGATAAATTTTGCTGAAATAGCACTGGAGAACATAAACGATGTCATACGTAAATCGCACAGGTAATGACGTTATTCCTAACGAGCCTGTAGTAGCGGGCCGAGTAGCCGAATATCACGATCTTGTTCGCTGGGGGCCGATTATTTCTGGTTTGTTGGTTTCTTTAGCCACTCAATTAATCTTAAGCGCTATTATTGGCGCTGTTGCGGCAGGGACTGTTGAAGGTTCAGGCGCACCTAGAACAATTGCCCCTAACGCTGCGGGTAATGCTGGACTTTGGTCAACTATCGCTTTACTAATTTCTCTGTTTACTGGTGGCTGGGTTACTGCTCGTGCTTGTGGCCCAATGAACCGTAATACTGCTCTCCTTAATGGCGCAATTCTTTGGGCAACAACTTTGGCGGTTAGCTCATGGCTGTTAGCAAGTGGAGTATCTGGTGCTTTTGGTGTTGCTGCTTCTAACGCCGGAGAAGTTATAAATCAGGTACAACAGCAAGGTAGTGTTAATGTACCACAAGCAAACGTAACTGCCCAACAAGCTCGGGAAGCGGCAGCTAATTTACGTTCGGGATTATGGTGGTTTGTGTTTGGTTCTTTGTTGGGTTTAGTAGCATCAATGATTGGAGCTGTAACTGGTACTCGCAGTCCTCGCGCTAACACTTACAATACTTAAAAATTTGTCTAGAAAATCAAATACTTTTTTTAACAGCACCTTTTTTTAGGTGCTTTTGTTTATTCATTACTAAGTAAAAATCAAACTTTGAACGAAAAAATAGATAGTTGAATTGGTTTAAATACCTTGCGGCAGAGCCGCAAAAATCAATAAATAGACTCATTGTCCGGTATTTAAAAGGTTCCCGCTTTGATATTGGATGTTAGGAAAAATTGCCAACATATCTTATTTGTTAATATCCCGCTTTTAAGCAACAGAAATGTTTTTTAAAAGTGGGATATTTTGCATAGTGATTTTTTCAAATACAATGAAATGGGAAGTTTTCTACCACAGTTCACCATTTCAGGTATGAAGCTGGAATTTTCTGCTCACGTTGAATTTTACCAAGTTCAGGAAAAAATCTATTTTTATTTCTCAGCAATGAATGGGGTAGTCAAATACACAAATATTAGTTATATTCCCCTAAGTAATGATTGGTGTCAATATTTATGAGAATAAGTTGGGGAAGCCTTAAGACAGTAGCAGGTTTCGTGGGCGCGATCGCACTTACACAGTTTGGAGTGAATAGTTCGGCAATTGCGGCTGATACCGTTGTTATCCGTTTAGGCTTATTTACAGAATCCATTTCTCTGGCCGAGTTGCAAAAGGCTGCAAAAACAGGGGAATTGCCTGAAAGTTTGCAGCCTTATGCCAAAAGATTATCTGAGCAACAACGCCGCTTCTTCTTAGGAGCGCTGGGCATGAATATACCAATGAACGTTGTCACCATTAATCGGTTAGTTAATACCCAGATTGGTACAACTATTCTCAATGACTTCGCTACTGCCTTAGCCAGAGAGGATAAAGCTGGGGTACAAGCACTCAGAGCGGGATTAGTATTAGGCTCTACTGCACCGCAGGGTCTTTCTATACTAAGTTTTATCGCTGCTTATCCGAGTAAGCGTTTAGAGATTGATTTGCCACAGGCTTTTATAGTTGCCGGGAATTTGAATACAGCTTTTTGGCGTACCCAGCAATTTATGCTGAGTATTGCTCCCCAACTCGATCCTAGAACACCGAAGATTGCATTTCCTTTTGATCCTAGCCAGTTAGGAAATGCTCAAGTAAAAACACTCAACTTAAGTCTAAATGATCAAAAGCGCCTACGCAAAATTCCAGTTGATATTTACTGGTCAACTGCTGCAACCCCCAATAAACCTGTAATTGTCTTTTCTCACGGTTTCGCATCAGTCCGCACAGACTTGCGTTACTTGGCAGAACATTTAGCATCCCACGGTTATGTAGTTGCAGCTTTAGAGCATCCTGGTAGTAATGCGGCAAATACTGACTTAGCATTACAAGGAAAAACCAGAGTTGTGCAGCCTCAAGAGTTTTTAAATCGCCCTCAAGATATTAGTTTTGTTCTCGATGAATTAGAAAAATTTAACCAAACACCTAATCATCCCCTGCAAGGGAAACTTGCAACCACGAACGCGATGGTTGTTGGTTATTCTTTTGGTGGTGGTACAGCTTTAGCACTTGCTGGAGCCGAATTACAATTAGAACGGCTCAAACAACGCTGCAAAAAGAATTTGGCTGTCTTGAGCCTGGGAGAAGCTATGCAATGCATTGCTCAAGAATTACCAGAAAATACCTATCAACTACGGGATACTAGAATCAAACAGGCGATCGCTCTCAATCCTACAACTTCTCTGATGTTTGGCGAAACTGGATTAACTAAAGTACAAATTCCTACTCTCGTGTTAACAGGTTCCGCAGATAAAACTACCCCAGCTTTAACTGAACAGATTGTGGGATTTGACAAAATCCCATCCCCAAAATGGCTAGTTGGTATAGTTGGAGGTACTCATCTAAGCGTAAAAGACCCCAGTACCACTTTAGATCAAATAGGAAAACCAAATACACCAATTAGTGGCGGTGAAGTTGTAGGTGAACAAGCAGCAGATGTTCGTAAATACCTCAAGGCGATAGCTTTGGCTTTTGCTGCACAAATGACTCCAGAAGCTAAAAACTACGCTATCTTTCTGACATCAGATTATGCCCAGTTTGCCTCGACTACGGCATTTCCATTTCGTCTAATTACAGACATTCCTCCTGATGCGATGACAGTGGTAAAAGAATTTGTTGATAAATAAGGAACTGTCAATTAAAGAAATATCTAATCTTGTAAAAATGTTTTTTTGAAAAAAGGTATTGTAAAAATGGCGAAAGAAATAGAGAGAAAATATTTAGTTATCGGAGATAGCTGGAGAGCATTAGCTGAGGGTAATGTATATCGTCAAGGATACATTGCCACACAAAACAAAGCGACTGTACGTATACGTGTAGTAGGGGAAAAAAGTTATTTGACCATTAAAGGCCCCAATATAAAATATACGAGATCAGAGTTTGAGTATCCTATTCCTGTAAAAGATGCTCAAGAAATACTTGAGACATTATGTGAACGCCCATTTATAGAAAAAATCAGATATAAAATCGAGTCAGGTGGTTTGATTTGGGAAATCGATGAGTTTGATGGTGTTAACAAAGGATTAATATTAGCAGAAGTTGAACTTAATGATGAAAATCAACAAATCGAACTACCAAACTGGATTGGACAAGAAGTTTCTGATGACTCCAGATATTTCAACAGCAATTTAGTTAAACACCCTTTTTCACAATGGTAATGGTTAAAACATTGCAAAAATTCCTAACGAACAGTCTTAATCAGGCTTCTAGTGGATCGCGGTAGAAATAAACAGCAAGAGAAGGAATAAATATTAATCCACATTCTTAAACAATGCAAAAAAATACCTAGTCTGCCTTATTTAGTCGGCATAGTGATTTCCCAAATTCCTTGATTTCCACCATATTCTAGAACATAAATTTTATTACCGATAATCTCAGAATCAACGGGATTACTGAAACCTTCAACAATGCGGGTAGCGTTAAATCTATAGTTGGTATTTCCTACTTTAGTTAAGTTTAAATGGAGTAGGTCTTGGCCGGAATCTTTAAAAGGGCCTGGTAGTGTTTCGCCAGTGGGGTCGCCTGTTGTAAAACTCAGCATGAATCCATCTCTGTTGAATTCTAGACTCATTACTCCTTGTGTATCAAAAACTAAACCCAAAGGAGAACGGTGTGCTGTAAAACTGCTCAAACTTTGCCCAAGAACGCTGGCATCTTTAACTTTTCCATCTTGAGGATCGCGGAATTTGTCTGCGTCCGGCCCAAAATTAGGAATTGGTTCAATTAAGTTTTCAGTAGGCCGAACAGGAAAGGTTGGATCGTTACGAAAGTAGCCCCTTTGGACGGCGTTAAATTTGAGGTCTAACAAAAGGTCTTTGGCAGGATCATAATTGTAAAATTGTTGTGGGTTATCTGTCCCACCAATCCGCCAGGGAAAGCCATAATTACCACCTTGACGGAGCCAATTTAATTCTTCTGACATGTCGCGATCGGGGCCATTTTCTGTGCCAAATAAATCACCATTGGGCGCAAATGCCATATCGAAAGTATTGCGTATTCCTTCTGCAAAAATATAGCCAGCTGTCTTTAAAGCTGCTCGATCATTTGCAAGAAAAAGATTTTTGCCGTAAGTAGGAAGACGGAGTATACAGGCGGTTAATCCTACTTCACGAGTATTAGGATATAACCCATTAACAGACTGAATTTCACCGTGATCTGTACGAGAACCGCTATTCACATAAATAAAGTTACCATCCGGGCTAACAACTATGCCGTTGAAGCGATGGTCATAAGCTGTTTTGCTTTTGGGATAGGCTGCACTCTTAGCTAAGATAGACCAGACGCGCTGTTGTGTACCCGACTTAATTTCGCCTTTAACAATAATTCCTTTGGTTTGGTCATTCACAAGGTCTGCATTGCCAACCAAATAAATTGTACCGTTAGGGCCAATGGCCATACCTTCAGTCTCACCTAGATTATGATTACTAGAGGTGTACACAAGCGTACTATTAGATAAGCTTAAATTGACTTGATAAATATCACCATTTCTTTTGAGGTAATAGAGGGTATTGTTTCGTGGATCTTTTACAATCCGAACAGACGGAGAGACTAATACAGTATTCATAATATTACGAATCTGAATATCAGGACGCAGGGCTTTAGGTTCAGCATTCGCTCCAGTAGCGCCATAATTTAATAAAATTATTGTAAACAACAAAGTTTTAGCCGCAACAAAGTAGCTTTTGAAAGCGAAATTATCAAGAAATCTGCGTTGTTTTTGGTTGGATGAGTTAATGCTATTCATTATTTTGTTTATAAAAGAGTTAGATGGTTTTGTTGCTAAATATTCTTGAGGAAGTAAACAATTTTAGGGGACACATATTCATGCCCCTCCAACTAGCGGTAAAAGTATGCCTCAATCAGCCTTATAATGCAGTACTTTTTTAAGTTGACAATGTTCTTATACGAAACTTACTTCTAGCGTATAAGGAGCAGGGTTGCTATCACTAGAACCAGAAAAAGTTCCGCCATCTTGGGGGAAAAAAGCATATTTACTCACTGAAATTGAGTAGGTTCCAGCGCCCAATGAAGCGGTGATTAATGACCCAAAATCGGGGCCACTATCATCATCAGTTTGCAGTAAAATCCCAGCATTGTTAAATAGTCCGTTAACTGTATCATCGGTTGTCACCGTATTAATAGTGACAGTTCCTGGATTTGCTAAAGAAAATGTAAAAAAGTCGAAATCGGGATTGTCCCCCGGTTGAACTGTTATTAACTTACCTGAGATATTAAGGTCTGAGCCTGATGATAAAGAACCCAATCCTTCAGCGCTGGCTAGTGTATTGTTTGTAGCTTGTCCAGCATTTTCCCGCTCATAGAAAAGGAAATCGTCACTATCAAGTCTGAGATTTACTACCCCCTGCACAATACCTATGATCTCATCTGGTTCTGCTCCAGGTTTGTCTAAAAATATTTGTGTATTGGCTCCAGCAGATTGTAAGCGATAGTTTTTTGGGGAGCCTTTGAGTTCTATTCGATCTTCACTAGGATTAAAGTCAGTAATAGTAGCCAAGTCCCCAAAACCAGCATTGGTAGTGTTTTTATCGTCATAGTAGACATTTATAGCGTCTCCAAGGATAAATCTATCTAGCCCAACACCGCCAGTTAAGGTATCAGTCTCCCCTAATCCAGGTGAGAGTGGACTACCACCGGGCCAAACACCGATGAGGATATCGTTTCCAGACCCCCCATTGAGTCTGTCATTGCCGGGGCCACCCTGTAAACTATCATTACCGTCGTCACCATTGAGGGTATCATTGCCCAAATTACCATCTAGTGTGTCATTGCCTACTCTGCCATTCAGAGTGTTGTTAACAGTATTACCAAAGACTATATTATTAAGACTGTTACCTGTTCCGTTGATGGCGCTAGTTCCGCTCAGTCTCAGGTTTTCCAGATTGTTACCCAATGTGTAGGCGACAGAAGACCGGACAGTATCTGTGCCTGAATTAGTACCCTCTGTAATGGTGTCGGTAGTACTATCAATGATGTAAGTGTCATCGCCTACTCCCCCATTTAAGTTGTCGATACCTAACCCGCCATCAAGTGTGTCATTGCCAAGACCACCGATTAAACTGTCGTTTTCTGTCCCGCCAAATAGATTATCATTACCATCTGCACCATTCAGGGTGTCCTTATTAGATAAACTATTGGCATTACTACCATTAGCCCAACCATATATCGTATCGTCTCCTGAAGTACCATTTATGGTGTCAGGATTTGTACTGCCGAAAATAACTGCCATATTCTTTTTCCTGAATTTCTAACCAATGCCTAAGTTTGGCCTCAGTCACAGAATTTTCCTAAGTTCAATGTAGATTAATTATTAAATACAAATGCTTCTGTTAACCTAATTAATACCAATATTCTTTAAAAATATTAATTATTGATTTGGTTAATATTGATTATGGAAAGGCTAAGTAATTGGGTCAAAAAATCATTTGTTCACATTTATTTATTTTAATTATTGTTTACTATAGGAATCCAATCTGATTTTTGAAAAAATCTAGTTATGTATAGAGTGTGTTATTGGTCGAGAGTACGGCATTATAGCCTTGTAATGTGCGTTATGCCTAACGCCAGTTACTACAACGGAGGGAACCTCCGCAACGTAATGGCTCCCCTATCTATATTTTAAAAAGCAAATATGAGTCCTATGTTTTTTTAACTTACCTAATAATTACTTAATTATGATCATGAATTGAAAGGTTACGTCAATTTCTTTACTAAATCTTAAAAGTGTAAAATTTTTAACTTCTAATATTGCAAAAAGAATATAAATTTTAATGCAAGTATTTTATCAAAGATACTGTTTTTTTAGTAAAAATTACAATCTTTCTCAAGTTAATAGGGTATTTTTGTTAAATTAGATTTCAATATCAATTTCTTTTTGTGAAAAAAATACTTTTATATTAAAGAAATGCATTTTAAATGTATAAGTTGAATTTATAAATTATTCAGACTGTTTTTGAGCTTAATAACACTTAAACTTTACATAAATTTTATATGGTTTCTTTAACTACTAAAGCTTGTTCTGGCGAAGAATGCGCCAAAACGCATGATGCCATATCGCATCTGAATGGGAACCGCTATGATTAAACTCCAGAAAATGAATCTAAATGCTAATTAATTGTGCCTTGAAGCGTCAGGCATAATTGCCTCCTGAAGATTTGCACCGATGAGGTTAGCTCCTCTCAGGTCGGCTCCTCTGAGATTAGCTCCTCTGAGATTTGCTCCTGCTAAATTTGCTCCTCTCAGGTTAGTCCAACTCAAGTCAGCTTGACTCAAGTCAGCTTCACTTAAGTTAGCCTGCAACAGGTAAGCACCACTGAAGCGAGCCTTATTTAAATTAGCTTTGTAAAGGTGAGTTTTATAAAGATAAGCCCCCAATACTTCCGCCTCATATAAAATTGCCTCGCTGAGGTCAGCTTCAATCAAGTTAGCTTCAATCAGGTTGGCAAAAGAGAGATTAGCCCGGATTAGTTTCGCAGCGCCTAAATCGGCATCTCTTAAGTTAGCGCCTCTGAAGTCAGTTCCAATTAGATTAGCATGAGCGATCGCAGCACCTCTTAGATTTGCCTCACTCAAGTCGGCTCCAATCAAATTAGCATGACTCAAATCTGCCTGCGTAAGCATAGCACCGCTCAAGTTAGCAACACTGAAGTTAGCATCACTCAAGTTAGCTTCAACGAGCAAGGCTTTGCAGAGGTTGGCACTACTGAGGTCAGCACCACTAAGGTTTGCTCGCACAAGTAAAGCATCACCCAAATCTACCTTTCTCAGATTTACTCCCTGGAGGTTTGCACCTCTGAAGTTATCCCCTTGCAGATTTGCGGCGCTGAGGTCTGGTTCAATCTCAGGATTTCTCTTTCTCCACTCAATCCATGTAACTGCACCTGCTTTGAGTAAAGCTAGATGCTCTCGATTTGCCATTTTCTCTCCTTTACTCTTGACGACCACCTACAGGATTTACCCGACCAGCTACACTTTCAATGGCCGTTAATGCTCCCGCCGCACCTGCTAAAATATCTCGTTCATGTCCACCTAAGTAAAGCCGTCCAAAACTTCCTACAGCTTGAATCTCAAGGATATTAATCGATGCCGCTTTTTCAGCTTCATTGGCAGCGAGTGCCGCATAAGCAGCAGGCTCCACTTCTAATACATACAGCGTTTGCCCTGCTAGTAGTAGCTGTCCCCGTCGCGTGCGGTTAATAAGTTGTGTTTGGTAAGCATCTATATTGCGGATAATCTGGCTAGAAACAACACGCGGCTTGAGACATTCGTCTTTTCGGACTCCTAATGTGGCTAAAATAGCCTGACCAGCAGCCCGCGTTTCGCCTTGGGAGCTAGAATGAACTTCTAATAGTCCGTACAGTCGCTCAACTACCTGTACTCCCGGACGGACAGAGGCAGCTTTCAGGGCTACATCCGTAATCTTATTAATTTCGATACCAGGAGAGATTTCAATCCACAGTGATGTATCCCCTGGTAATGGTAAGAAGCCTTGGGCTACTGTTCCCATATATGCTGCATGTTGAGGTTGCAGGCTGTCGAGAAATACGAAACTGCGTAGTTCTATTCCCAAGATTTTGCTCTCCAGTCATAAGGGTAAAAGTTATCTATTGCAATATATGAGTGCTTAACTTGGGTCATTTTTGCTAAAAGTCAAGGATGGAAAATACAAAGTATAAAAATTTTGCTGTCGATAAATTTTACACCTGAGAAGTATTCAGACAGTAAAAACCGCCTTGATAATTGTACAAGCTTTATTACGCCATATAAGTAAAGTTTATTGCTTAAGACGAGCAGACCAGTTTTGGAAAAATATCTTTTAGAGAATCCGAAAAGTAGCAATATCAGTTTGGAGATTAAGTGTAGACTTACCAAAATCAGATATACTCATTGCTAAATCATGGTCAATACAAATTTAAAACTAAGATTTAAACCTGTTTCTCACAGTTGGGTTGCTCTGCATCCACAGCCTAAAGGAGTAATTCAATTTGTTGCAGGAGCTTTCTTTGGTACATTTGCGCCCATGCTTTTTTATCGCCATCTGCTTCAATCTCTATTTGAGCAGGGATATACCATTATTCTTCTACCGTTTAATTTTACGTTTGACCACTACGTAGAAGCGGGTTTTCTCATGAGAGAGCAGTATGAAATTTTGCCAGAGCTTGTGAGGATGGCAAGTGTGGAAGGATATGATTATGAAGCCTATCTAGATGATAAAAACTTTTCTTGGATCGGACATAGCCTTGGCTGTAAATATATCTCACTGTTAGAAGGATTTACTGCTTTACCTCCAGAACCTCAAGCTAGGGAAAAGTTTATTCGGAAGCTGCTATCTTATACTTCAAATGAGTCACAGGTAGAAACTGCTATTGCAGATATAAACATTCTCTTCGAAGAACTTCAACGGAAAATTGAAGAAGATCAGAAATTAATTTGTACTTACGTAAATCGGAAAGTTAAAATTAACAGTGTGTTTATTAAAGGGCAAGTTTCTATTCTCTTAGCGCCTGATATTAGTGATACAGCCAGTGCAATTCGTCCTCGATTTTTAGCGAATATCATTGATAATCTTGGTTGGGGTGTAAAACCAACACCAGAAGAAACCAAGAATTTAATCAAGGATAGTCAGCTATTTAATATCATGGGTTTAGTCTGTTTTCGGTCTGATAATATTGCTAAACTCACCTGTGAATGGTTTACCAATATTCTTAAAAAACCACCTCAAAAATTTCTGGAAACACTTGAAGGTGGACATTTAAAATCTTTAGGTATTCAATTAGGTAAATATGTTATCAATGTTTTTGATAAACCTATGATTGAATCAGTTCAAAACCGAAATAAAGGCTTTGAAAATCATGTAATCCAATTACTGAATGAACTGAAAAAATAATGGGAATTGGGAATTGGGGACAAGGGGAAAGACTTGTTTCAAGTTCTCACCTCTTGTCCCTCTGCCCCCTGCCCCCTGCTCCCTGCTCCCTGCTCCCTTACTTCTTCCCCATTCCCCATTCCCCAATTTTTTTATAACAATCCCAACTCTTCTGGAAAACCCAACATAATATTTAGGTTTTGGATTGCGGCTCCTGATGCGCCTTTGCCTAAGTTGTCGAGACGAGCAACTAGCAACGCTTCTTTGGTGGTGTCATTGGCGAATACAAAAACCTGAACAATATTAGTGCCGTTCATGGCGATCGCATCTAAAAATATTCCGTCTCGTAGCAGAGTAGAATCCTGGTATGGAGCAACCTGCACAAATTTTTCACTCTGGTAGTAGTTAGCGATCGCTTCATAGATTACCTCACCTGATGGTGGATTATCCAAAATTCCTAGTGGCAAAGGTACTTGAACTAGCATCCCTTGCTCAAAATCCCCTACTGACGGTACAAACAATGGCGGCGATGCTAACTCTGAATAATAATGCATTTCCTTGACGTGCTTATGCCCAAACCGCAAACCGTAAATGCCGAATGGATGCAGTGACTCTCCCCCGGCTTGCTGTTCATGGAAAGTATGGTATTGATTGATGAGATTCTTTCCGCCACCAGAGTAACCTGATACTGCGTTAACGGTGATGGGAAAATTACTTTTTAAAATTCCCTTAGCTGTCAATGGACGGATACAAGCTAAAAATCCTGTGGGATAACAGCCTGGATTGCTGACAAACTGGGCGCTGGCGATTTTCTCTCTTTGCCCTGGGTTGAGTTCAGGGAAGCCATATACCCAGCCGTTAGCTGTACGATAGGCACTACTAGCATCAAGGATCTTAACCGTAGTACTAGTTACTAAGCTAACAGCTTCGCGGGCTGCATCATCAGGTAGGCAGAGAATAACAACGTCAACGGCATTGATTAGTTTAGCTCGCTCACTTGCATCTTTACGTTTCGATGCCTCAATGCTAACTAACTCAATGTCATCCCGTTGACTAAGACGTGAGTAAATTTGTAAGCCTGTGGTTCCTGATTCGCCATCAATGAAAATCTTAGGTTTAGTAATCATGCGCCGAGCATCCCATCCTTAGATGTCAGTAGTAGTTCACGCCCCAAATCCAACTTAGCACGCAATAGTTCTGGGAAACTCCGACTCACAAGTGTTTACTATCCAACTTCTGAAGGATCTTCACAGAGGCTTTAAAGCTGTGGGTTTTCCCCATTCCCAATTCCCTCTAAAAACAGTAAGAATTTACTCCTCCCAAGCAAGAGTGCGTTTCACTGCCTTTTGCCAGATTGCAAAATTGGACAATGGATTATCGCTCCTCGGCTCAAACACACGCTCAATTTGCCGTTGCTGAACTAATGCTTCATAGCTTTCCCAAAATCCGACGGCTAAACCTGCTGCAAATGCTGCACCCTGAACTGTCGTATCGAGTATCATCGGCCGTTCAACTGGAATACCTAATACATCAGCCTGGAACTGCATCAAAAAATTATTCTCGCAAGCACCACCATCTACGGTTAATCGCTTAACAGGAGTACTGCTAGATGCATTAATCGCCTGCACTACCTCCAGAACTTGGTAAGCGATCGCTTCCAACACCGCCCGAACTAGATGCTCTGGTTGTACACTGGCGGTAATGCCAAAAAAAGCTCCCCTAGCACTCATATCCCAATAAGGTGCGCCCAGCCCACTAAATGCAGGCACAAAGTAGACTCCGCCATTATCTTTTACCTGATTTGCCATCGCTTCACTTTCAGGAGCAGTTTTAATCAGCTTCAAGCGATCGCGCAACCATTGAATACAAGCTCCACTAGTAAACATACTGCCTTCTAAGGCATAGCCTACATCTAAAGTCCCACTTAGATTTCTTTGTGTCCATGCCACTGTAGAAATAAGTTGATGGTGTGATCGCACAATTTGATCACCTGTGTGAGCAACCAAAAAACTACCAGTTCCATAAGTACATTTCATCAAACCAGGGCGATCGCAGCCATGACCAAATAAAGCCGCCTGTTGATCCCCCAAGATGGCAGTAATGGGAATTTCAGCGCCCAACAAAGTAGCATCAGTAACTCCAAATTCTCCTAGACTAGGCTGAATCTGGGGCAGAATATGCGCCGGAATCTGAAATATTTCCAGTAATTTCTCATCCCACTCACAGGTTTTGAGATTCATCAGCATTGTCCGACTGGCGTTGCTGTGGTCAGTAGCATGGACTTTCCCACCTGTGAGCTTCCACAACACCCAAGTATCAATAGTGCCTGCTAACACATTGTTTAGGTCAACATCTGTAAACTTGTCTAATAGCCACCTGAGCTTAGTAGCAGAAAAATAGGCATCAATGATTAATCCGGTGCGATCGTAAATTTCTTGAGCGTAACCTTGTTGTAACTGGTGACAAAGGGGAGCAGTGCGGCGATCTTGCCAAACGATGGCTTTATGGAGTGGTTTACCAGTGGTTTTGTCCCAAATTAAGCAGGTTTCGCGCTGTACAGTTAGTCCCAAAGCTGCGATCGTTGATGGAACAATCTGGGCATTCTCAATTGCGGTTTGCGTCACCCAACACGTATCTTCCCAAATTTGTTGAGCATCGTGTTCTAACCATCCAGGTTGGGGATAATACTGAGTTAGTTCTTTGTATGCCTGCCCAATAATCTCGCCGTCTCTGTTAAACACAAAGGCGCGGTTGCCTGTTGTACCTAAGTCCAGTGCTAAGATGTAGCCCAATGATGGAGTTGTGTTGCCAAATATATGCATAACTGATTTGACATATTGCGCTGGCGGTTTTAGCAATGCATGTGGAATTAGATATACATTATTTTGGGTACATTTTTAAATTCTGCGATCACCTTGCGTCTTTACATGATAAGACGTAGATTACCAAAACAAATTACCCATAAGTAATTAATCAAAATCTTTCAATATCATGTGTTTTTTTAAGTCAAAACTGATTATCCCTTCTTCTTGTAATTTGCCGATCAATCGTGTAATTGTTACCCTGGTAGTGCAGCAGGCGCTAGCAAAATCCTCGTGAGTGAAGCGAACACTTAGGCGAGTTCCCTCCGGCACAGTTTCACCAACTTCCTGTTTCAAAAGTTGTAATAGATGCTGTAAGCGTTCTTGTACTCTTCGCCTTCCAGAAATAGCTAGAAAAGATTCTGTTTGCTGTAACCTCTGATTAATTTTTGGTAAAAGGATATGGCTCATAGTTGGGGAAGTTTCTATTTCTGCCGAGTAAATTGATACCAGATCAACATCCGAAAGAGCCGTTGCTTGGTAGATACTGAGAGATGTTAAACTAGAGCCAAAAACCATTCCTGCTCTTGCCAATCCTATTAAAACTTCTTCACCCGTTTCACAGTAGGTATTAAGTTTAACTAAACCCTGAGAAACATAGAAAATTACTAATGGGTTCAGGGAAATAGTTTCTCCTTTAGAATATTTATGTACAGGACGATCGTGGAAGAAGTCACTATCATTTTTGACAACAGCTAATCCTCTTTGTTTTCGTTCACTAATATTACGTACTATCCAGCGCAGAGAGGTTGCCTTACCCTGCGAATTACGGGCAACTGCCACTGTCAAAGCTGCATCAAATAAATCGCCATGACGTTGTTGCAAGCCTATCAATAGCTCTTTAACTCTATCTGATTGCGATAGCTGAATAAGTTCACTACGAAGGTGCTGACGTTCTTCTAGAGGGACAAAGTTAGTCATTGGTTTACCCACTAAAAATTGCTTTGAAACATTGAGCAATTTAGCTGCGGTGAAGTTAGCTTCTTGAATGATTCCTTCTGTATTAGTCACTAAATAAGCATCAGGTGCAAATTCGAATAATTCTTGATAATATTGGCGTTCTGTTTCTAACCAATTCCGTGTTTGTATTAGTTCTTCATTTTGCTGATGGAGTTCTTCTGCTGCTAACTGCACTACCTTTGACGTGTTATAAAGTTCCTTAAAAGCTTGTGGCAGCAGATCCGGTGAAATCCAAGGTAATACGCTAGCAGTTTCGTATAAATCTGTTAAACGCTTGTGCAATGTTTCTGTGCGTTGGATAAATTTTTCTATGTTCACCTTAAATAGCCGCTACTTGTTTGCAGAGATTGAGCAAAAAAATCTACTATTAGTAGGAAATACCAGAGTGTTTATTCGTACATTTAACTACTCAGATACTGTTTTGCAATAGAACTTACGGCATTTTGCTAAGTATTACTTCTACCTTTGGTAAGATAATTCGGTAAACTCAGCTATATGACCGCTAAATGTGCTGATCTAACAGGGTATATGAAAAGTCTTATTGTCGATATCAAAAGTTTTGTATTCTTCTAAATCCGTGCTATTTACTCCCGAAGTGGCTCAAGCGGCGTGGGTTAAGGGAGAGCTAAAAGCGCCTAAAGTCATAGTGAAACACTTTTTAAACAACCCATAAGATTATGCTAATTTGTGATTAAATTTATCAGCCAGTGACAATTATGACTAGCAGAGAAATTAGATAAAACAGCACAATCAGAAAGCTCTGGATCTAAGCCTTAAGCCCTTTTTCTTTTTTAACCCACATTGTCATTCCCCCAACGAATGATTTAGTGCTAATAATCGAATGATTTAGTGCTAATAATCATTGTCTTCATAATCACCCAGAATAACTGATAATCTTTTCCCTAACGTCCATCACAGGCATCAAGCTACTACCACCAAAGACATATAATCTAGGTTAAGTTTATTTGTGCCTATAAATACGTTTTTTTAACAAAAAGATTCCTGGATTATTAGAAAAGTCGGTAAACTGAGCTTTTCAATTTTCCCAAATTCATTAAAAAATAATTTAGCGCAAGCAAGAGTAAGACTAATCGATATTAATAAGTTAAGAGCATTTGTATAGAGCATTACATGACAACTTAAGAATTATCCGCCTCTTTAGTTAGAGGATAAATGAAGTAGTAAGCTGGTGTAATTTAACAATGCGTAACAGCTAATCAACGCGCAAATCATAAGGAGTGATGAGTAAGGTGTCAATACGATAAAATCTCGTCACTCCTTTTATTTACTTCAATTTACAGCGTTTTTCAAGTAATTGAACTACACTGACCTACTCCGCATTCCCCGTCTCACTCATGATCTAAATACCTGAAAACTGCTGTCTGTATTAGCTTAACGGATGCCATCATTATGAATAGCGCTGTAGCTGACGCAAAAATGCTTTGGGACTATATAACCTTAGAATTGCATCGATCGGATGACCCGATGCATCTAATATAGCAGTCCTAAATCATTTGTGAAAATCCTATACCTCTTTCTTCTTTCTTCCCTTTGTGTCCTTGGCGTTCTTGGCGGTTCGTTTCCTTATCTATATTTTTCACGACTCATTTAGGATTGCTATATATAGTGATAGTAAATGCTATTTGCCTGTAGTTGTCCGCTCCAACCTGGTATACAGGTATTTATTTACAAAAGGTACTTCATAAAGCTCAGGTTTTATTAAAAATTCATATATTTGCTGCTTTGGTTACTGAAATACGCTAGTTAAGAGTTAATTTCCTATAAAGTAGCTTTATCAAAAAATCAGTAGTATTTCTCTTTTAATAACAAGCTAAATACAACTAAAGTGTAAATGGTTGTGCTGGCTTAGTTGATAAACAAAAACGTCAGCTATTTCAGGTGTATCTATTTGCTAATTTTCTATCAGAGTGATTCAGCAGTCTTGAAATAACAACTCTTTTTATTAAAGAGAATTTTCCATTTCCCTTAACTCAGGGAATTTGATTTGGTACGCTTAGGCTTTTTCCGATAATCAATGTACTAGTAATTGCTAGTACTTACTTAAGTATAAAACCTAATGTTTTGGTTTTATAGAATGATGACCTCTATTGTAAGCCTGCGGTTTTATTTATAACTAAGAATAAGCACAACTTTTTGAAAGTTTAAATATTTATCAACCCATTGTGCAAATTTCCATGCAACAATACTTTTGTCGTTTTCTGATACTGGCATTAGGAACAAGTTCGACTTTCATGATTACTCCATGTCAAGGTCAAACTCCGGTAAAGCCCAACAGTCAAAATTCTGATAATGTTAGTTCCCTATCTTCAAATTCACCTTCATCTGTCCCATTGAGTGATTCTGCAAATTCTACTAATAACAAACCAACTATCCTTTCTGAGGTAACTAATAACTCTTCTACTGCCAATGGCAATATAACTGCAACTAAGCCAAAGCCACGGCTTCCTATATTCAGTAGAATTTTTCCTACACCTTCGATGCAGCAATAACCAAAGGCTAATATTTTAGTGAAAATATCACTCCAGCAAAAGAAATTTTAATTATTCTCTTTTGCTGGGGTGAGAAAAATATCACCCATAGCGGTTTATTCTCAGGTAGGGGTAATTCATGAATTGCCCCTACCGCTTGTGGTTTTACGTAAGCCCTATATTAATGCACCCTACAAATATCGGATAATTAATTTTTTACAACTTCAAATTCCAAGCAGCAAAAGCTAAAGTACCCCAACCAGCGAGAAAAGCTGCACCGCCTAGTGGCGCGATCGCTCCCAATGACTTAATGCCGGTTAAGCTAAGGGCATACAAGCTACCTGAGAAAATAGCAATGCCAGCGAGAAACAGCCATCCACTGGCTACGAGAGTAGGTTGAGGTGACTCGGTACGACTAATTAGTATTGCTACTAGAAAAAGTGCTAGAGCATGATACATTTGGTAACGAGCGCCAGTTTCAAAAATTTCTAGCGATCGCTCACTAATTTTTTCCCGCAAGGCATGAGAAGCAAAAGCGCCAGCAGCAACTGACAAACCGCCTAAAATGGCAGCCACGCTTAAAAAAATCTGCGTCATTAGACTTAGCTGTAAGTTGATTATTAGTCATTGGTCATTAGTCATTGGTCATTGGTCATCAGTTAATAACAAAGGACAAAGGACTAATGACAATTAGACATCAAAATGATATGATACAGCCCCTTCTTCGTTCACCTTAAAGTTTGCATTGAATTCTTTAGCTTTTTCGTCTAAATATTGTCTGGCGTGGGCTGCGGGTAGTTTTGATTGCATTGCAAAGCCTAAAACAGTTACGCGCCCATGATTGTCTTGTAGCATCTCATAAAAAAGAGATTGCAGGCGATCGCTAACTTGCTGGTTGAGCGCCTTTTTCTCCTGTCGACTTTGACGGTATAATCCTAATGCTAGCCAAGTGCCCAGTGTGAGGCTAGGAATGCCAAAAATTAAACGTTCTACTGTAGTATCATCAATTACAGGGGTATTTGTTTGTGAGAACTCAATCGAACCATCCCAAGCTACGGGTAGTGTGATTGATTTTTCCATAGTCGTTTTATTAAATACCTCTGCTGCTGATAGAGTTACAAACATGAATCCCATTGTCAGTAGCCAAGCTGTGGCCAATTTTTCAGCAGTTTTCATAGTTCCACTTCAGATTTACACTTTGCTAGCGATTTTAACCTGACTTTTGCAAAGGTTCTACTATATCAATCTACTCCTAGCGATGGTTTTTAGCTTTTGTACCGAAATTTTGCTTACCTTGCTAGTGAGTAGATAACCAAGAGATGCGAATTATACGTAGTTTGCACTTTAGCGAAGACAGTGCAAACTACGAATCTATCAAATTGAATTTGACAGGCTAATAATATTTATCTTAGTTGCGTGTAGCTTCCAGTAAACGGGAAAAATAGAAGCGAGTCTTCGTCATCGCTTTTCGTTGCAATGAAAAGCCATTACTTTCTAAAATTTTCACCACATCAGCCTCACGGTGCAAATATGCACGAGTAGCTTTACTTGGCCCAGGAAAGAAACTGCCAATTTTCTTCAGTATACTCAAGGCGCAGGTCTTCGGCGCAAAACTGAGAATTATCCGCGACTGTGCTAAAGAACAGAGGTGAGATATCATCTCATCCGCTTTTTCTTGAGGATAGTGGATGAGAACATCCAAGCAAATAACGGTATGGTAACTCCCACTCAACGATTCTAAATCCTGCACGGCAAAAGTAGGATTTTCAGCATTTGACAAGGTAAGCTTTGCTCTATCCTTACCTTCTTCCACCATTTTCTCAGAAATATCAGTGGCATAGACTTTAGCACCATCTACCGCTAAGGGAATGCTGAGACTACCAACACCACACCCAGCATCGCAGATTGATAGCTCTGGTAAATTGTTATCAGCCTTCAACCAGCCGATAACTGTATCTACGGTTTGCTGGTGTCCATTGCGAATGTCTAGTTGGACTTTGTTGACTTCGCCATCGCCGTAAATTCGCTTCCAACGGTCAAACCCTGTGGAATTGAAATACTCACGAACAATCGTTTTATCGTCGGCTGCGTTCATAAACTCTGATTTTTAGGGGTTCCCAATGCTTAAAATTATCATTGATAGGAACCCATAAGAGCGGTCTTCCAGATTTTTCTAGATATGGTGGATAGAGGTAGGGGCGCAAATATGTGCGCCTCAAATCATTCAAACTAAAAGTGCTATGAGCTATTTTCTACTATTTATTCATTTATTTTTTTCTACTATAAATTCTATTCTTCTTTCAACCTGTAGATGTAGAAAACACCTTATTAAGGTGATATCATAATTGCGATCGCAACATTTACGCTGTTAAAAGCTTTATTATTTGTAACCAATAAGACTGAAGTAACAGAAATTTTAAGTATAATTTCTGATATTAATGGTAATTTTCCTATTTAGGCTTAATTATTAAACATGGCACTGAACTCGCTAACAGACAGTCCTATCGTTGCATTTACAATTCTCCTAACAGTAATCTTTACCGTACCCCCTATATTTGAGCGGCTACGGCTACCTGGATTAGTGGGGTTGTTGGTGGCAGGGATATTACTAGGGCAAAATGGGTTACAGTTATTAAATCATAAGTCTGAAACTATTAATCTGCTCTCGGAAATAGGCAAACTTTATTTAATGTTCGTAGCAGGTTTAGAAATTGACTTACAGCAATTCCGTAAAACGAAAAATCGCTCGATTGGGTTTGGCACTTTAACCTTTATAGTTCCACTCATCGCCGGCATTGCAACAGGAAGATTATTTAATTTTAGTTGGAATTCTTCCGTCCTAATTGGCTCTTTACTGGCCTCTCATACCCTCTTGGCATATCCAATTGTGAGTCGTTTAGGAGTGGTAACAAATGAAGCTGTAACCGTTACAATTGGTGCTACAATTTTTACTGACACAGCTGCTTTGCTAGTATTAGCGATTTGTGTTGGGATTCACGGGGGGGAATTCTCCGCTTTAAGTTTAGCGATTTTATTAGGTGGATTAGCAATTTACACTGCTGTTGTCCTGTTTGGCTTTGACTGGGCAGGAAAAGAGTTTTTTCGCCGCTCTGGGGATGAACAAAGTAACCAGTTTTTGTTTATCTTACTAGCATTATTTCTGGCATCTGTCGGGGCGCAGGTCATTGGAGTTGAAAAAATTGTTGGTGCTTTTTTAGCAGGTTTAGCTGTCAACGATGTTCTGGGACGTAGCCCAGTCAGAGAAAAAATCGAATTTATTGGTAGTGTTTTATTTATCCCTTGTTTCTTTGTAGACATGGGATTATTGATTAATATTCCTGCATTTATTAAAACCCTCAGTTCAATTTGGCTGACTCTGGTAATTGTAGTAGCTTTGATTGGCAGCAAATTTATAGCAGCATTCTTAGCCAAATTACTGTATCGCTACAACACGGCGGAATTGCTAACGATGTGGTCATTGTCGCTACCACAGGTAGCAGCTACACTAGCAGCAACATTGGTTGCTTATGAAACGGTAAATCCTGCGGGTGAGCGCTTAATCAGTGAAGCCGTCTTGAACAGTGTGATTGTGCTTATGCTGGTGACAGCTGTTCTGGGCCCCATAATAACAGCACGATTTGCTCCTTCACTACAGCTTTCTCAGACAGATTTTGAAACAGATAGTTTGACAACTTGGTGGCAAGGTAATGAAGATGAGCAAGTAGAAAAAAATCAGTATCCATTTACTGTGGTAGTGCCAATATACAACCCCCAAACCCAGCGCTATTTAATAGAAATGGCAGCACTACTGGCTAGTCATGAATCTGGAAAGATTGTGCCATTGGCTATTACTAAAGCACATATTCAGATGGATGATCCGCAATTAGTAACTGCACTTGACCAAAGTCGAGAAAGATTGAATTTAGCTAAAGAAATCAGTCAAGAATTTGAGGTGGAAGTATCACCAACAATTCGGATTGATGATGATGCAGCTTTGGGGATTAGCCGCACCAGTCGAGAACAAAACGCTAGTTTAGTAGTGATGGGTTGGTCGCGGACAACAGGTTTGCGTGCCCGCTTATTTGGTAATGTAATTGATAGTGTTTTCTGGTCTTCTCACTGTCCAGTCGCAGTAACACGCCTCTTAAGTAGCCCTAAAACGATTCAAAGAATTCTTGTACCAGTTGGAGATTTAACGCGCCAAACTATCGGTGCTTTGAGGTTTGCTCAGATTTTGGCTGATGTTAATCAGGCAGAAGTAGTGCTGTTACACGTATCCAATCGCAAAACACCGCCTAATCGAGTGGAAAACTTTGTATCTCAATTGTCTGATATTACTTCTAAAGGCCAGTTACAGGTGAATACGAATATCCAAACAATCAGGAGTGATGATATTGCTAAAACCATAATTCGGGAAGCTCAGTCATTTGATTTAGCGGTGTTACGTTCCGTTCGTTATCGCACAGCCGGCGGATTAGCCGTCAGCGAAGTAACAACGCAGTTACTTCGAGAATTGAAGTGTTCAATTGTGTTGCTTGGAGAACCTCACTCATGATCTGGGGAGTAGTGTGGGCTACTCTTCATAAATCAATGAAAGGTGCGATCGCACTAAACTGTTTAATGAGCTTGTAGCCAATTAAGCAAATCAGCGATCGCACTAAAATCTAACAAAGCCTCACCCAGTGCTTCCAACTGTTCTAGAGAAAGACTTTGAATTCGTTCCCGAACTTCGTCGGGTAACTCTCCTACCCGTTTTTGTAGCTGTCGTAGGACGAGTGCTTGCTCACCTTCCTGTTTTCCTTCCTGTTTTCCTTCTTCCTTTCCTCGCTCGTAGCCAATGCGCTCGCCTGTAGTGATGTAACTCATGGTACGCTCCTGCTCGAATAACTTAAATTCTTGCCAAAATTCTGCTTCTAACGCTTTTGGTAAAATCATAACCCAATCGATAAAACGATAGAGGTTGCGAATATCCCTTTCTTGCAGTCCTTGTTCATATAATCGTCGAATTAAGCTAAATTTCCAATTTTTCCGTTCTCCTGGCTGTTTACTGGTTTGCTGGGTTTTCAAATGTGCCATTACCACCGTTGCAAAGGGATTATCGCTATTTTCTAACTCTGTCCATTGTTCTTGATAATCCAGCAGTTTAACAGTTCCAAATCTAAAATTCAGACCACAATCAGGATAATTGTAACTGTATTGATTTGGCCTCCAAGTAGAGTCAGCATCACACAAAATTGCTAGGCTAATGGCTGGTTGAGCAAATTTGTCAAAAATTCGCAGGTTGTAAGAAAACATCCTTTGAGCAAAGACATCTTCCGATTTAGCCTGAACTTCGACATGAATCAACAGCCAAATTTCCTCCCCTTGAATTTGCCAGACTTTGACTAACTTATCTGCATATCTTCTACCAAGTTCAGCGTCCCGTGCTATTTGTTGAAATTCCTTATCGAGAAACTCGTGGGGACGTTCCCAATTAATTAATGCTGCGGTTTGGGGGAAGAAAAACTTCATTGCTTGGGGAAAGTAAGCTTCTAATATTTCTTTCCACGGCGAATCGTTATCGGCTCTTTCTCGTTCCTCGATCATCAGTTGATTGGTAAGTTTATGTTCTTAATAGTAGGGTGTGAGCAGCCAATATTTTTCAGCAGGTTAGAAGTTCCTCTTTCGCAAACATTCCCTTTAGCTTGTAAATAAGTCAAAATGAGACTTGATGCTTAAGGTTGTTTTTGGTGCGATCGCTCATCGTCTTCCAACAATTCGCCACAGTCATTATAATATTTTCACCTCAAACGACAGGGAGAAATAACAATCGCTCTCCACGGGAGTTTCATTTTTCTCCGAAAATAGCAAAAATTTTTCATTCAACAAGAAAAATTTACTCATCCTATTGTTAATTTTTGTAAAATTGATGTCTTCAAGACTAGAAACCTGATATCTAGATAGCTAAACTAACAAACAGTGCATCTGTACTGTTAATTATTAAAAGTAGATGTGGCGCTATAGCCTGAATGATCCCAGTACAACTTATCCTCAAAAACTTTCTTAGTTACCGTGATGCAACTTTAGATTTTCGTGGTTTGCATACGGCTTGTATTTCGGGTTCCAATGGTGCGGGTAAATCTTCACTTTTGGAAGCAATCACTTGGGCAATTTGGGGTGAAAGCCGCGCCACTGCTGAAGATGATGTGATCTATTCTGGCGCGAAAGAAGTTCGGGTTGATTTTACTTTCCAAAGTAACCAGCAAAAATATCGCGTGATTCGTACCCGAATTCGGGGAGGTACTAGCGTTCTTGAATTTCAAATAGAAATACCATCTGGGTTTCGCTCACTCACTGGCAAAGGGGTAAGAGCAACCCAAGATTTGATTTTAGAACACATCAAGCTCGATTACGATACATTTATTAATTCTGCTTACTTACGTCAAGGGCGTGCAGATGAGTTCATGCTCAAACGCCCGACGGAACGCAAAGAAATTTTAGCGGAGTTGTTGAAACTTAATCAGTATGATGATTTGGAAGAACGGGCAAAGGAATCTTCTCGTCAGTTCAAAGCACAAGCAATAGAGCTAGAACGTTCTTTGGAGTCGATTAAAACTCAGCTGCAACAACGCCAGACAACCGAAGCGCAAAGAGTCGAGTTAGAAGCTGAACTCAACCAACTGCAACAGGTACAAGCTTTTGATAATATTCAATTACAAAGTTTGCAAGTTGTCCAGCACCAGCGCCAAAACTGGGAACAACAACTTAGCTTTATCAAGCAGCAATACCAAAATCTTACCCAAGACTGCGATCGCCTCCAACAAGAACAATCAGCTATTGGCTCTCAGTTATCAGATTTAGAAAAAATATTACATCAAGAAGCTGAAATTAAAGCTGGATACGCCCAATATCAAAGTCTCCAATCTCAAGAAGAAGCCTTTGCTGCCAAATTTGAAGAATATACCCGCGCTCAACAGACTCGCCAACAAAAGCAACAACAGCTTACCAAACAAATTCACGAAATCGAACGGCAACTGCAACAAGCTCAAGCTCAAATCGAAGCTTTGCAGCAACAAGAGCGAGATATTCAGCAAACTCTGACTAAATCAGGTGAAGTAGAAGCTGCTTTGTCACAGCTAACCGCAGCCCGTCACCATGTTGCTCGTCTAGATCAACTGCAAATGCAAGTTACTCCGTTGTTGCAACAACGAGCAACTTTACAAAGCCAACTTGATCGCACTCATGCTGGTTTAGTAGCGCGGCTCGAACAATTGCAAAGTACTGAGAACCAATTGCAACGCCAGCACCGCCGCCAACCGCAACTTCAACAAGCAGTGATGGATGTAGCAATTCAGATTGAGGAACTGGAGAAAAAGCGGGTTTATCTGCAACGAGTCCAAGAAAAAGGGCATGAAAGACGACACTTTATTGAACGTCTGCAAGCTCATCAACGGGACTATGAAAAACTGATGGGCGAATTAGAGCAAAAATTGCTTATGCTCCAAAATCCTGAAGCACTTTGTCCATTGTGCGAACGCCCTTTAGACGAACATCACTGGAGCCGGGTAGTAGAAAAAACCCAGGCTGAGTTAGAGGATACCCAAGGGCAGTTTTGGGTAGTGCGGGAACAAATGGCTGTGTCTGACAGAGAGATTCAGGTACTTAGGCAGGAATATCGGGAAATTTCTCAACAATTAGCGAGTTACGATGGTTTACGTGAACAACGGGGACAGTTAGCAGCCCAGTTAGAAGCTACAACTGATGTCCAACAACAGTTACAACAAATTGCTGCTGAAAAACAACATTTAGAGCGATCGCTCCAAGCTGGTGATTACGCTCCCGATAAACAAGCTGAACTCCGGCAGCTAGACCAATATCTGCAACAAGCTAATTATAATGAACAAGACCACGCCCTCGCCCGGAGTGAAGTTGAGCGGTGGCGATGGGCAGAAATTAAACAAGGGCAAATTAAAGATGCTACTAAGCGACAAGCGCAACTATTAGCCCGAAAACCAGAATTACAATCCCAAATTGCTCAATTACAAGCCAGAATCCAGCAAGATCAGATTGATTCGGAATGTGCTAAACAAATCGCGGCTCTTGAGCGTCACATTACTGAAATTGGCTACAGTTCCGAGCAGCACAACAATCTGCGTATAGCTGTTCGCCAAGCTCAATCTTGGCATTTGCGGTATCAACAACTGCTCTCAGCCCAACAGCAGTATCCCCAACTCCAGACGAGATTGCAAGAGCTGGAGGATTCCAGAAGCGCCAGAGTAACCGAGCGGCAAAAACTCGGCGGACAAATCGAAAGCATTATCCAGCAATTACAAGCAACAGCTAACCCATCTGCCCAAATTCAAGCCCTAGAGCAACAGTTAGCAATACGCAGACGGCAACTGGATGAGCAGATAGCAAAGTTGGGGCGTTTAGAACAACTGGCGCTTCAACTGGAAACGCTGCAAATTCAGTATGAACAACAGCAGCAGCAATTACAATCTTGCAAGCAGGAATATCGTGTTTATCAGGAATTAGCGCAGGCTTTTGGTAAAAATGGTATCCAAGCACTGATGATTGAGAATGTGTTACCGCAACTGGAAGCCGAGACAAATCAACTACTTTCGCGGCTGAGTGGTAATCAGTTTCATGTCCAATTTATTACCCAAAAAGCTGGGCGCAGTGCTAAATCAACCAAGAAAAATGCCAAGCTGATAGACACCTTAGATATTTTAATCGCCGATTCTAGAGGAACGCGATCTTATGAAACTTACTCTGGTGGAGAAGCTTTTAGAATTAACTTTGCCATCCGTTTAGCCCTAGCGAAATTATTAGCGCAACGGGCAGGAGCGGCGTTGCAGTTGTTGATTGTGGATGAAGGTTTTGGTACACAAGATGCCGAAGGATGCGATCGCTTGATTGCAGCGATTAATGCGATCGCTTCCGATTTCGCTTGCATCCTGACTGTCACCCACATGCCTCACCTCAAAGAAGCTTTCCAAGCCAGGATTGAAGTAAATAAAACTCAGGAAGGTTCGCAGTTGAGCTTGTCAATTTAACAGGAAGAATTCAGGAGTCAGGAGCCAGAATTCAGAATGAAGTCTGTTTGACTGGCGGATAAATGGGCTGAGTTCCCGCCTAATTAATTCAGAATTCTTCTTTAATTGAATTTCACCCGTGCATCCAAACCTAATGAGCGGAGCTTTTTCGATAACGTTTCTGCTTGGGCGCGATCGCTAAATGCTCCAGCACTCACATAATCCCCTAGATGGGATTGCTCTGTGACAGCATTGGGTATATGTTGTTGCACTTTACTCAGAGTATCATTACTGGAAATTGGTATTATTACTCTGTAAGGATTACTAGCAGCTAACGTGTTGCCATTAGTCCCAGGTACGGCATAGCCATTGGCAGGAGGTAATACATAGCGATTATTCTCAGGTGTAGCATAGCCAGTATTAACAGGTACTAGATAGCGATTAGTCTCAGGTAATACATAACCATTAGCCTCAGTATAATTGCCCTCAGTTGAGCTATCCAACCCTAATGCTTGCCAAGTTGGCCAATCTACATTTCCAGTAGGATTAATTCGAGAATATTGCTGGAATGCAATCACAGATTCTCTGGTGTAATCGCTGAAAAAGCCATCAGAATTGGTATTAGAGAAACCCAACTGCGATAAACGCTGTTGTACTAATACGACATTATCTCCGCGATCGCCTACAGTCAGATAATCTCTGCTCGGTTGTTGAGTAATAGATCCACCTGTGGAGACTCTACGCACTGCTTCCAAAACTTGAGCATTGGCGATGCCATCAACAGGTAGGCGATAATTTTGCTGGAATTGGATCACAGCATTTCTAGTTATTGGGCCAATAGTCCCAGTAGGATTAGTATTAAAATAACCTAACTGCTGCAAACGCACTTGTAGTTCTCTCACTTGTTGAGTAGAAAGACTCGACGATCTAGACGATCTAGCTTGAGTTGGAGAGGAACCTAACAGTGCATTCCAAGTTTGTCGATTCACAATCCCGTTAGCAGCTATACGATAATTTCGCTGCAATTTGATCACGGCATTTCTAGTCATTGGGCCGAAATTACCGTTGGGAGTAGCATTCAAGTAGCCTAACTGCCGCAGACGCTGTTGTAACCTTGTGACGGCTGCACCAGTTTTGCCTTGAGAGAGAACAGGATATTGACCACTTGATTGCGATGCACTAGTAGTTCTACTTTGACACGCTCTTTGTAATGCTTGTTGCGTATTAATACCTATAACTCCATCAGGAGTTATTCTATTAGCTTGCTGGAATTTGATTACAGCATTTTGAGTCAGACTAGCAAACTTGCCACTGACTGGGCCGTTGAAGTAGCCTAACTTTTTTAAACACCTCTGGCTACTGCTCACTTCCGGCCCATTACTTCCGATTTTTTGAAGTGCTAAAGCTTGCCCTGCAATACTCACAAGCGCCGTAATTATTGCCACAGACAAAAGACGCATCGCTGCACCGCTAGATAACTTTTTCCAATTCAAAAATTTGAAATTAGCTACGGTAGGAACAACCTTGATGCTTTCAGATGCCTCATAGAATGAGGCAAGCCTGGTTAAATAGCTATTCACCCCTGTTTTCACTTGCTTTTTTTCAAGTTATGACCATACAAGATTATACTAATTTCTCTGTGTCATGTTTGTTATTTGTATGATTCTTTACAAGTAATATTCCAGAAGAAGCAGGAGGTAGGGGAAATGCTCTGAACAAGGGATAAAAAAGGGAAAAAGAATTAAAAGAGCATCACAGTTTAAGAGCAACAAAATTTATGGAATTGTTATTGCTCTGGTTTTTCAGGCTGTTGTTCATCAACTTTTTCAGTATTACCTGCTTTCACCCACCCTTCTTGTTCGCTACCTTCCAAACGGATCTTTTGCCAAGCATTATCCTCGCTTTGTTGCAAAATAATAATTTTTTGATTAAAAGCAACCCCACCAATTTTTTCAGCTTCTTGATTTGGTTGCGATCGCAAACTCAAGCCTTCAGCCCAATTAACACGCCCTCGGTAAGCTCCCGATGGTAATGGTTTTGTAGCCTTTGGTGATTCTGTGGGAGTAGGACTTGATTTTGGAGACGATTTAGTAGATGTCCCAGGTGTCAGGCTGGGTTTAACTCCTCCAGGCTCAGTTCCTTTTGGAGCTTGAGCTTTCACCGAGGGACTATCGTTAGAATAAACAGGTTTGGCAGGGGGTATGCCGGTGCGATTCATAAAATAGAGTGCAATTGCAGCGCCACCGCCTATTAGCACAGCGATCGCTAAGAAGATCCCAAGTATAAATTTTGTTAAGCCAGACAACATAGTTAAAACCCGATCGCCAGTTGGTAAATAGTCAATAGTCAATAGTAATTCATGATTAACTGTTGACTATTGACTCAGCAATTATTAACTAACTCATTATTGTAGCTACTGTTAAAGCGTTCACGTAGTGCGCCGGAGGCGTTCGCTTAAAGGATTGTGTTTCGATGCTAAACGCGCTCTCCCAGCCGCCGCCCATTCTTGGAGTTGCTGAATTTGCTCTACAGCAGTTCGCGCCAAGGGGATGATCTGACTCGCGGCTTCTAAAATATCGTCAGTGGCAAAATCGCGGTTCTGGCTAAATCCAATATGCATCGCTTCAATTAAAGTTTGCTCAATTTCTGCCCCAGAAAAATCAGGCGTTTCATAAGCTAACCTTTCGATGTCATAACTTTTCAAATTATGGGGGCGCAATCGGGATAAATGAACGTCATAAATTGCTTTTCTCTCTTCTTGGGTGGGTAATCCCACAAAGAAAATTTCATCAAATCGACCTTTACGCAGCATTTCTGGCGGTAAAGCTTGAATATCGTTGGCAGTGGCGACGACAAACACGGGTGAGCTTTTTTCGGCTAGCCAAGTGATAAAAGTACCAAACACACGGCTGGCTGTTCCGGCATCACCTTTGCTACCAAGTCCGGCAAAGGCTTTATCTATTTCATCAATCCACAAAATACAAGGAGCAAGGGCTTCGGCTACTTGGATCATTTGCCGAGTCCGAGATTCTGATTCACCCACCAAACCACCAAATAACCTTCCCACATCCAGACGTAGCAAGGGTAAATGCCAGTGATGAGCGATCGCTTTTGCCGTTAACGATTTACCAGTTCCCTGAATACCCACCAACATTAAACCACGGGGGTGCGGTAATCCGTACTGTCGGGCCTTATCAGTAAATGAACCTCCCCGCCGAATCAGCCAGTCTTTCAAGTTATCGAGTCCGCCGATATCAGAAATTTGCTCAGTGGCGGGGTAGAAGTCCAAGATTTGGGTTTGGCGGATAGTTTGGCGTTTTTCTTCCAAAACGAGATCCACGTCTTCTGGTTGCAATTCGCCGTGGGTAGCGATCGCTTTTGCCAAAACTCGGCGAATCCTTTCCATCGAAAGCCCTTGACAAGAACGCACCAAGTCATCTAAAACTTGGCCAGAAAGTGAGTTACCAGTACTTTGTAACAAACGATCTATCTCAGTTTTAATTTCTGGGGCGGCGGGTAAAGGAAACTCAACGACTGTCAAAACTTCGGTTAAATCGTCAGGGATGGCGATGCGCGGCGACAATAGGACAATATTTTTTGGTTGCGACTTGAGGAGTCGGGACAGATTGCGGAGTTTCCGTGCGATCGCTACATCATCTAAAAAGCGATGATAATCTCGTAAAATCAATACCGCAGGTGCGGAAGCTGGTAATTTTTCGATAAATTCTAAAGCTTGCAACGGGTTACGTCGCCCAAACCCAACATCATTGGGGTTTCCCTGGTAGCCATCAACAAAATCCCAAGTATACACTGGGCGATTACCCTGGTTAGTTGCTTCTTCCCGGATAGCTGCTTCTACCCGTTCTTCTTCATAAGTGGGAATATAAATCAAAGGGTAACGGGCGCGTAGCAGCAGTTTAAACTCTTCACGGAAGTTCATATTTAGCTGTGGTTATTTGTTATTCTCTCATTGTTCAGGTTTGTATCGCCTCTAACAACTAAAAAACCAACATATAACAGTTCATTGCGGTTGCAAGTGCGATCGCGCTTTTGTGCTAATCACGATTAGATAATCAGTATAAAAATCACTACTGACTTTTATGTAAGATATTTCCTAATTCTTCAGCAAGTTCAGACAATAAATCAGGTTTATTTTCAACTAGCCATTCTGTAAGCTTATAAGAGTGTTTAGTCTTTCTAAATTCCAATTTATTGTCACATAATTTTTGAAATATACTTTCAATTATATTTGCACCGTGAATTTTAGATAACCAATTTTCATTTGAAACTTCTTCTCTTTTTACGCCTTGAAGCAGATAGGATTTTTCCTGTTTAATTTTGTCAATATATTTCTGAATCTGAGTAATGCTAATAGGTGTTTCTAGCCATGTACATTCTTCATTAATTACCACTGATATAGCTTCAGGATAAAGTAGATAATTTTCATACATGGGTAGGCGTAAAAAGCTTACACCTCTCTTCTCTAGTTCTTGAATTTTTGTTTCTGTCTTACTTTCTCTATCGAATATAAATGCAATGGCTGGCGCAAACAGGGTTGCTCCTGTTGTAAGTTTTTTGTAAATATCAAAAACAAGGTCAGACCGTTTTCCATCCAAAAGAGCATCAGTGCTATTGACAGATAAAATTTTAATCCCCATTAATGTTGTTCTTGTAACTTTTTCAAATATCAGTGGAAAACATTTTTCCTCAGTTTGTCCTTCTACCCAGAGAATACTATCAGCACCGAAAACATCGGATAACCTAACTCCAAGTTCAGATAAAATTTCGTTTTGTGACTCTATCTCTTTTGAATTTACTACCGATGCTGTTGTTTCACAATCTTGATATTGAAGCTTTATAATATTTGAAGGATTTGCCGATGCGATAATTTCTGGTGAATGAGTAGCAATAAAATATTGGTGTTGTGGGAATTTTTTAAGAGTTTCTATAAGCTTTTTAGCTGCACCTGGATGTAAAAAAGATTGTGGTTCATCAATAATCAATGTTCTATGTTCTTCAGAAGAAACTAGAATATATAAAATGGCTAGTACTTGACTAACTCCACTTCCACAGGATGAAAGAGGAAGTGATAAATCATTTCTGTGAAGATTATCTGTATTCCAAACCAGGATTTCAACATTTGTATCATCTCTCATTACAACAGATATCCATTTTATTTCCGGTAAAATATCTGAAACTAATTTATTGAACTGAGCAAACATTCCTGGAATTTTACCCTGCAAGATAAAGAGTATTTCCGCAAGATTAGAAGCGTTTGATTTTAGGTTTGTATCAGCTTTACTCTCATATTTGCAAATTCCAATATTTAAACGTTCAGCCTGAAATCTATAAATACAACTTAAAAATGTTTTGAATATCTTACAACCTATGCTTTTATAGATTTCTGCTTCATACTTACGAGGTTTTACTATATCAGCATCATCTTCTTGCGTTTGAATATCTAATGAGAGCGAAATCTCTCCTAATTCATCAGATTCAATTCTATAGAAAACTTTACTATTAAATTTTGCTTCAAATGACTCAAAATTAAGTAATTTTTTTAAACTATTATCATCTATTACTCTATTAGAGTATAAAGATATTCTTATTTCCAATAACTTCTGATTTTCTAATTTATTTTTAAAGTTACCTAATGCTTCATTTAGATATACCATCAATGTATAATAATAGTCTTCTTCATCAACTATTTGTTGTGGATTTGGAACATCTTCTTGATGATTTTCAAAACCAACAAAGGACACCTTTTTGGGTTCAGGTATTCCAATATTAGGAGACCAATGTTTTATAAAACTTCGCACTTCTTCCGTCTGAATCTGCCAAATAATTTCTACTCTAGATTTGTTTTCCTTTAAGATAGAAACCTTTTTTGGTAATGTTTTTATGCTTTGATGAGGATAATTATCAAAATTAAGTGATAGTACTTCAAGTAAAGATGTTTTTCCTGCATTATTTCGCCCAACAATAATATTAATACCTGGTGAAAATTCCATTAGGCCAGAGTCGAGATATGACTTATAGTTAAATACTTGCAGCTTCTTGATAAACATTTTGTATTATTTATTGACTAAGTTAATTCTATTATTGGCAATTTCACATATTTTGCCAAGTAAAACCGAAAAAACCCGGTCTTTTAGAAAAACCGGGTTTCTATGGAAATGTCATAGATTAGCTTAGTAAATTACTGCATAAGTTGTAAAACTTAAACTGAAAAGTGATGCACTGTAATGCGTCTTATTATCCTGGAAGTTGCTTTTTCAGTGCTTCCAGAGAAGCCCAACGGTTATCAACTGGAGTTTCAGGACTATCAGTAGTATCAACAGTACTACTTACAGGAATACCTGGACAATTGCGATGCCTACGGCGGTAAACTACGCACGGGCGGGAAATCACCTTGGTTAAGATGCTCTTAATGTTCTGTTACCAAACCTGGGAAGGTTTTAGATTTAGTAAGGTAGTATGTATATACTAAAGTAAGGAATCCTTACATTTGATAGCAAAGACTAGGAGGCAAGTCATGCTCGCCAAGTTAACTTCTAAAAATCAACTAACGCTGCCTAAAAGTATTACTCGTGAAATCGGTGAGGCTGAGTATTTTGAGGTAAAGGTGGAGGGAGGGCAAATTATTCTGACTCCTGTAAAAATTCATCGGGCTGATGCGGTTCGATCTAAGCTGGCGGATTTAGGACTGAGTGAGCAGGATGTGGCTGATGCAGTGGCTTGGGCGCGTCAATCGTAATGGTTTGTCCACGGGTGGTAATTGATACTAATATCATCATCTCGGCGCTGATATTTGGGGGCAGAGTATCTAGGCTTCGTTTGGCATGGCAGGACGATCTCTTCACTCCACTGGTTTCTAAAGCGACAACAACTGAGTTAATCCGAGTGCTGGCTTATCCAAAGTTTAAGCTCACGCCAACTGAGCAAGAAGATTTACTATCGGATTACATACTCTTTTGTGAAGCTGTAGCGATGCCCGACCGCTTGCCTGTAATTCCTGAATGTCGTGATCCGTTTGATGTGCCTTTTTTACTTTTGGCTGTGGTCAGTGAGGCTGATTATCTCGTGACCGGCGATCGCGATTTACTCAGTCTAAAAGATAATTTTTCTTGCCCGATTATCACGGCTGAAGATTTTCTAAATGTTATTGATGGTCAGTCACCCTAATTTTTCCGGTAATGCCTTATAAAAGTGGTATTTGTTGCCATAAGTTTTCCCACTGCTTACAGAAGTCATCTACATCACAGAATATTTGTGTAATGTCGAGCCGAGATACAATAGTAGACATAAACTTTCTGATCGCATCTTACAAGGCTCATATATATTTGCCACCCATGCTGTCTCTATCGAGTTAATATTCTCAAAAGCGATGCCTACGGCGGTAAACTACGCACGGGCGGGAAATCACAGAATTTGAGCCATCAGCAATAAGCTATTAGCCCGGAAGTTGCTTTTTCAGTGCTTCCAGAGAAGCCCAACGGTTATCAACTGGAGTTTCAGGACTATCAGTAGTATCAACAGTACTACTTACAGGAATACCTGGACAATTGCGATCGCACAATTGGCGCAGAGGTACTGCCAAACACATTTGCTCATACAGCCATTCGTTGGGATAAAAATGACCATCGGGTGGCAGGGTTTCAAGCAACTCTTCCATAATCACTTCCCTTTCTAGGGGCAAGTCATTGACTTGATTTGCAGCTTCATCTAACCAGATGATTTCTTTGGTATCAAGCCCTAAGCGGCGATTGTATTGCTGCAAGCAGCGATTGCAGGTACAAGTAATAATTGTTTCTGCCTGAGCGGATACTTCCAGGTAAGTGCCATGATGCTGTACGCGCACATGACCGCGAACTGGTGTCAACGTTTCCAGACCAGGCAGAAATTCCTTAACCTGAACTTCCTCTGTCCGCTCCGGGGCTTTGGTTAGCTGCGGAATATAAATTGCGTCCATAGGATTTGTGAGACATCCTCACGAAAATTAATGGTCATTACCAGCAATAATACTGATACTACATCTTTATTTTAGCTTTTAGGAACAAGAGAAATTTTGAAATTATATTGAGCTTTCAATTAACTCCTAACTCTTGTACAGACGCGATTAATCGCGTCTCTCTTCTTCCAACGAAGCTGGTCGCACAACCAGATGACGATGCGGTTCTTTACCACGACTAAAGGTTTCCAAATCTCCAAATTCCTTCAAGAAGGTATGGATTTGTCGCCTTTCAGCAGAACTGAGAGATTTAATTTCTACTTCTCTACCAGAAAAGCGCACTTCATCGGCTGCTGCTTCTGCTAATGCGCGAATTTCGGCTTCTCTTTTGACCCGGTAGCCATTCAACTCAATAGTGTAAGAGGCTTGTTCCTCTGGGGGTTGGCTCAGGTTTAAAACCGAATTTGCTAGATACTGAATCGCATCTAGGACAGAACCATCAGTACCAATTAATATCTGGATTTGTTCTGTCGTCAAATTAGTTTGATCGATTGTCAACCAGTAATTATCTGGTTCTGGGGAATCGCTGTCTTGAGATTGGGCAGTTTCTAAATGACCCTGAATCTCAGCAGGTACTCCAGTGAGTTCCAGCAGGGTTTTTAACCACTGCTGACCTCGCTGCATCGAAATGTTGCTCATGATCCCCCTGTAGCCTTCTTTTTGGCGCTTTTCGGTTCAAATGGCAATGCTTTTTGTTCGGTGACTATTGTTTCTTTCTCCTGGGTTTCTACAATTTTTTGTAGTTCTTCTGGTAGAGGTTCACGGGAGAGAAGATAAGTTTGTGCAGTTTGGAAAATGTTACCAATCACCATATACATCAGCACCCCAGCAGGTAGGGGGAAGAACAAAAACATCCCAGAAAAGATAACTGGAGTGATTTTGTTAACTGTATCCTGCTGCGGATTGCCACCACTGGAATTTTGCCCAGAAAGCAGTTGGCTAACATAAAGGCTGATTCCAAAGAAGACGATCATAGCGACAATATCCCAGTGGATTGTGCCATCTGGATCTTGTGCGCCAACCCTTCCTAAAGCATCAATGAATAAAAAACCTTTTTCTGCTGCTAGTCCAGGAATTGTTCCTTGAATACTAACTTCTCCAGGTTGCAAGGCTTCTACATTGCCATCTGCATCAATTTTTATCCGATCTTCCCCTTTGGTGACTTTCCACTCAGGAACTAGCTCATTTTCTGGGTGTTCTGCTAAGAGTACCTGAAATGGTTTGCCCTGAACAGTCTGATATTGGATCTTAGTTTGTTCTCCCACCGCTAGTTTGTTACCACTGGGAAGGATGGCAGCTACTTTAACGTGTTCTCCATCAGCAATATAAATATTTTGAGGAGCAGTGGCAAAGGCTTGCGGTTGAATTTGTTCGATTTGTTCTGCGGGAAGAATTTGCAGGTTAACGCTGTAGTTCGCACTTGCAAAAGGCGAACCTCGCAAAGTGGCAAACAGCGCTAATAAAACCGGCATTTGCACTAGTAATGGAAAACAGCCTGCTAAGGGGTTGCCAAATTCTTTTTGAACATTGACCATTTCCTCCTGCTGCTTTTGCGGTTCATCCTTATAGCGCTCTTTAATTTCTGCCATCCGCTTCTGCATCAGAGGTTGTACAATTCGCATCTTCCGCATGTTGCGAATTGAGCCAGCACTCAGGGGATAGAGCGCGAAGCGGACTATCAATGTCAAAGCAACGATCGCTAATCCGTAGCTCGGAAATATACCATAGAAGAAATCTATGATTGGCAGCATCACGTTGTTCGAGAGAAAGCCGATACCAAAATCCATTATTCTGAATTCAACCTGAGGTACTGTAAACTGACTGAATCTAGTCTAAATCATAAATTATGTGCGACTACCCTTCGCTACGGATAGCCGCACAATCAAATGGGGCATTGGGAATTGGGAATTGCGAATTGGGTATTGGGTATTGGGAAATAACCAATCGTTTTTCTTCCCCTGCTCCCTGCTCCCTGCCCCCTGCTTCCCCTGCTCATCACTTGTTCGCAGTGGCGCTATATTCGGGGTTTTTCGCAGCAATTCTTTCGTTGATGTAGTCATAGACTTCCCGAAACTTGGGAATTGCACGCAATTCGAGACGACTGCCGTTTTTTAGGGTTAGTACCATATCTCCCCACAAGCCAATGCCACGGGGGATTGTGACAACTTTTACAATTTCTGAGTAAATTATGTCAGTGCGATCGCGCCCCTGCCAACCTCCGCTCACGGTAACTCGGCGATCGGTGATGCGAAAACGCAGCCACAATGCTCTAACAATTGCCCCGACTGTTAATGGTATCCCGACAATGGTTAGCCCAATTAGCAGGTTGACAATCAAATCCCCAATATGGGGGCCACCTTCATAATAAACATCTTCACGAATTCCCATCGAACACCTCAGCTTGTGCCAACAACTGCTCTAATTCTTGCAGAAATTGTGGGCTTACGCACTTAGATTCTGCTGCTGTGGGTTTGACAATGAACACTAACCGCCATCCTGGTGATAATTTGGGCAGTATATTATATAAAGCAGAAGTAATTTGCCGTTTGATTCGGTTGCGAACCACTGCCCTTTTGCTAACTTTTGTGCTTATGGAAATACCAATCCGCGTGCTGGCAATATATACTGAGTCGCTTGCTTGTGTAGTCTGAATGGCAGCGCCCAAAGAAGATTTTGTCAATAGCGGCTTTAAGGCTCTCAATGTTAAGTAAGAGCCATTACGCCGAATTCCTTCCCGGAAAACTGCCTGAAAATCCTTGCGGGATTTTAGCCGATTTGCTTTAGGCAAAGCCACAGATGCTCTTTTAGCTTAGATAAGCCCTAAACGCTCAAACGGTGACGGCCTTTTTTTCTTCTAGCGCTAATCACGTTTCTGCCATCTGGTGTCCGCATCCTGGCGCGAAAACCAGAGGTTCTTTTTCTCTTACGGCTAGTACCGCCTAGCGTTCTTTTCATCCTCTTCTCCTCTTAGGTGATTTTTATAAAAACTCACAATCTCTAATTGTATTACTTATTTGGTTAATTGGGAATTGATTACACCCACTTAGCACTCTTAATTGATGCTCAAAATCCATGTTCCCATGTAGCGCAATAGTGGCACATCGCCAGGGGAAAGCACTTGACAGTTAAAATAGTAAACTCCGCCGAAGGATGGATTTTTCACGTTAGATAAGACTACCTCAACTGGGCTACCTGCTGGCACCGGCTCTTGAGGAAAAATATTAATCAGTTTTCCTTCTTTGTCCCACTTCACCTCAGAAAGTGGAACTGCTTTACCTTTGACTCGGACTTCAATTTTGTTCTGGTCAAAAGTTCCTTTGTAATATTCAGGGTAGTTAATGGCAAATTGACCAACTGCCAATTTCATTCTTTTGGCTGGAATTCTTAATATATATCGATCCCAACCATTAGCTTGTCCACCAAAATCTAACCGGAAAGGTAGTTGATTTTCGGCTTTGACACCGCTAAACAGCGTAAATCCAGGTAAACTTTGTGCCCAAGTCAAGGCTGGTAATCCAGTAACCACAAAGCTAGTCACGGCTAAAGCAGAAAGTAAACGTCGCATAATCAGGCTTCCTCTACCAAAATATAAATCTGTTATCTAAAATAACTGTGTGTTAGTATTCGTTACTAAACTTTACTACTGACTTCCTGACAATTGACGTTCAATAACAAAAATAAGTGCCATCCTCACTGAGGTATGGGTGGCAGCAAAGTTACTTAGTTATAAATTTACCATATACTCGATTCACTTGATTGCCCTTACAGAGTGCTGATTCGATGACTAGGTTTGGTCAAATTTTGAACTAAATATAAACACAGTTGGGATTGGATTGTGTTTCTAAATATGTATAAGTGTATCTAAATTTGAGAATTTCGTGATAAAAATTGAGGTGTGGCATCAGCGATCGCCAGTTAAGTTGGGCTAAATTGATTAAAATAAGTTGAATTGGAATCAAAGTCGTAATCATTAAAATTTGATTTGGAAATTATAAAGCCTTCAAAATTGGGTCAATATTACTCTATAAGAAAGGAATACCAAAATTTTCAATCCCGAAAACAAGTTAAAGATAAAGATGCAAAATTTGGGAATCAATTTAGGATGTGCAATACGTAACCCTGTTTGCAACTATCTGAAAATATGACATCTGCAAACGGCAAAGTCAGGCTTTGCCTAGACAGTTAAGAGTGGGAGAGGAAAGTTTCAAGGATCAATCTACAAGTAAAAGTCATGGCTGATGTTCCTGCCTAAGTACTATGAATACGGGATATCCCTTATCTAGACAATCGCTTACTTGGCAGAGATTAAGTATTTATCTTCAGGAGATTTCATGAGAATAGCAGTTGCTAAAGAAATTGAAGTTTGTGAACGTCGTGTGGCATTAATTCCTGACACCGTTGCCCGATTGGTAAAACAAGGTTTGGAAGTTTGGGTAGAAACAGGTGCAGGAGAGCGATCATTTTTCAGCGATTCTGATTATGAAGCGGCAGGAGCCGCAATAATCAGCGATACTGCCAAATTATGGGGCGAAACAGATATTCTGCTGAAAGTCAGTCCACCTCAAGAACGAGAAGACGGACGCTCAGAAGTTGATTTGTTAAAGGAAGGGGCTGTTTTACTCAGTTTCCTCAATCCCTTGGGAAATCCTGTTGTCGCACAGCAACTAGCAAATCGGAAAGTCACAGCCTTGAGTATGGAAATGATTCCTCGTACTACCAGGGCGCAAAGTATGGATGCTTTGTCCTCACAAGCTTCATTAGCAGGTTACAAAGCAGTATTAATTGCCGCAGCTGCATTACCGAAATATTTCCCAATGTTAACCACAGCCGCAGGGACTATCGCTCCAGCGAAAGTATTTATTATGGGCGCTGGTGTAGCCGGATTGCAAGCGATCGCCACCGCTAGACGTTTGGGAGCAGTGGTAGAAGCCTTTGATATCCGTCCTGCCGTCAAAGAAGAAGTGCAAAGTTTAGGGGCAAAATTTGTTGAAGTCAAATTAGAGGAAGAAACCGTCGCCGCAGGTGGTTACGCCAAGGAAATTTCTGAGGCTAGCAAACAACGCACCCAAGAAGTTGTCGCCGAACACGTCAAAAATTCTGATGTGGTGATTACCACTGCTCAAGTTCCTGGAAGACAAGCACCACGGCTCGTCACAGAAGAAATGGTGGCACAGATGAAACCAGGTTCAGTGATTGTAGATTTGGCTGCTGAACAGGGTGGTAACTGCGCCTGCACCGAACCCGGTAAAGATATTGTCTGGAATGGCGTGACAATTATCGGCCCCATCAATCTCCCCTCATCGATGCCAATTCACGCCAGCCAATTGTATGCCAAGAACGTAACTTCGTTGATGCAACTGCTAATTAAAGACAAAGCTTTGCAGGTGGACTTTAGCGACGACATCGTTGATGCAGCTTGCGTTACCCATGCTGGTGAAATTCGCAATCAACGAGTGCGAGATGCACTACAAGCTTTGAGCGGCGTTGGAGCAGGTTAATAGCCAAATTACTATAAGGAGTTTTGATTTCATGACAGAGGCATTACTTGCTGCTTTGTTTGTATTTGTGTTGGCATCTTTTATCGGCTTTGAAGTCATCAACAAAATCCCACCGACTCTACACACGCCGTTAATGTCAGGCTCAAACGCGATTTCGGGGATTGCGGTACTGGGAGCAATAGTAGCTGCTGGTGCAAAAGACACAAGTGTGTCAGTAATTCTCGGTTTGATTGCTGTAATACTGGCGACAATCAACGTTGTGGGTGGTTTTTTAGTGACAGACAGAATGTTGCAAATGTTCAAGAAGAAGGAGATTAAGGCGTGAGCGACTTTTTACCAACTGGCATTCAGCTGACGTATTTAGTCGCTGCATCGTTATTCATTCTGGGCTTAAAAAAGCTGGGATCACCTGCTACAGCGAGAAACGGTAATATTGTAGCGGCTGTGGGGATGCTGCTGGCGATCGCAGCGACAATGCTCGATCAGCATGTGTTGAACTATCAGATGATATTGTTAGGCTTGGCGATTGGATCGGGAATTGGTGCGATCGTTGCCTACAAAGTCCAAATGACCGAAATGCCCCAAATGGTGGGTTTACTCAACGGTTTGGGCGGCGCGGCTTCGGCATTAGTAGCCGTTGCCGAATTCTGGCGGTTATTAGATAGTTCTCAGGCGATACCCCTAGATGTGAACATTTCCATGCTGTTGGACGTGTTAATCGGTGGTGTTACCTTCACCGGTAGTTTTCTCGCCTTTGCCAAATTGCAAGGTTTAATTAGCGGTTCCCCGATTACATTTCCATTCCAGCAACCATTTAACCTCTTGCTTTTGGGTGCTTATATAGTAGGTAGTGCTTACTTAATCATCACACCCGATAGCTTACCCATATTCTTGGGAGTGGTTGGCGTTTCATTGGTGCTGGGTGTGATGTTCGTCATCCCCATTGGTGGCGGCGATATGCCAGTAGTAATTTCGCTGTTGAACTCGTTGTCAGGTGTGGCGGCGGCGGCGGCTGGGTTCGTGGTGATGAACAATATGTTAATCATCGCTGGTGCTTTGGTAGGAGCATCTGGCTTAATCCTCACCGAGATTATGTGTAAGGCGATGAACCGCTCCTTATTTAGTGTGCTGTTCAGCGCTTTTGGTACAGGTTCTAGTTCGGGTGGTGGTGCTGCTAGTGGTGGTGCAACCGATCAAAGCGTCCGCAGCATCGATCCTGAAGAAGGGGCGATGATGTTGGGTTATGCCCGTTCTGTGGTAATTGTGCCTGGTTATGGTATGGCAGTTGCCCAAGCGCAACATAGCGTCCGGGAATTGTCAGATCAGTTAGAAAAAATGGGCGTTGATGTCAAGTATGCCATTCACCCCGTTGCTGGGAGAATGCCGGGGCACATGAATGTGTTGCTGGCAGAGGCAAATGTGCCTTATACGCAGTTGTATGACATGGATGATATTAATCCCCAGTTCGATCAAGCGGATGTGGCTTTAGTAATTGGCGCAAATGATGTGGTAAATCCGGCGGCGCGGAGTGATACAAATAGCCCGATTTATGGTATGCCGATTTTGGAAGTAGATCGGGCGAAGCAGACGATTGTGATTAAGCGCGGGATGAGTACGGGTTTTGCCGGTGTAGATAATGAGTTGTTCTACAAGGATAAAACTACGATGCTTTTTGGTAGTGCGAAGGACATGGTGGCGAAGTTGGTTTCGGAAGTGAAGCAGCTTTAAGAGAAACGAACCGCAAAGGCGCGAAGGGCGCGAAGTAAAGAAAGAATGTAGAGAGTTTGCTTGCTTTGGGAGTGTGATGCTTCTGAGGCAAGTTTTTTTGGAGATTATTTCGCGCAAATACGAAAAGAAGACTTTAATAAAAACGTACTAATTTTGTACTAATCAAAGGCTAATTCATGTATTGAGTATAATTTTACAAAATTTTATAGTCAAAATTAGCTCTTAGGCTTTGACAAAATAGTAATTCTAAGTTTAGATGTATAAAGTTACACAAAACAACCGCTACTTAATTTAACTACCTATTTTGGTGCAGGATAAATAATTTATGGACAAAGAATTATATTCACTATCTAAAATTTTTACAGAAAAACTATATAGAATACCAGACTACCAGAGAGGATATGCTTGGAATCTGAAGCAACTTAAAGATTTTTGGAATGATTTAGAACAACTGGGAGATAAAAAAAATCATTATGTAGGAGTTTTAACTTTAGAAGAAGTTTCTAGCGAGGTTATCAATCAGTGGCAAAATGATTCATGGATCATACAGTCCAAAGGTTATGATGCTTACTATATTGTTGATGGTCAACAGAGATTAACAACTTCAATAATTCTCATTCAAGGATTGATTGAGTGTACCGATAAGAATACTAAATTAAATTATAATACCGTTGAGGAGATCCGCAAAAAATACATTTTTGATTCAAAAGATGACGACGGCGGCATTTCTAGATCGTATATTTTTGGTTATGAAAAAGATAATCCAAGTTATGAATTTTTAAAGACAAAGGTTTTTGACGAGCATTCTTTTAATATTTCTGACAAGCAAGAGACGATTTATACTCATAACCTCGAAATAGCTAAAATATTTTTTAGAGATGCATTAGAAAAATTGTCTCATACCGAAAGAGAAAATATATTTCAAAAATTAACACAGCATTTATTGTTTAATTTATTTACGATTTCTAATGATATAGACGTTTGTATTGCTTTTGAGACGATGAACAATAGAGGAAAACCTCTTTCCGTGCTTGAATTATTGAAAAATAGATTAATATATCTTTCTATAAAGCTTAATGTTGAAGATTATGAAAAAATAGATTTGAGGCATAGTATAAATGAAGCATGGAAAACTGTATATCATAATTTAGGTAAAAATAAAGATAATCCATTAGATGATGACAAATTTCTATTTAATCATTTTATTTTGTATTTTGGAAAAGATACAAACACTGAGGATGAAATATCTGCTGATGAAACTTTTGGTGTCAATATAAATACAAGTCGTTATATTATTCGTGCTGAATACTATAAAGTTCTGTTAGAAAAAATATTTATATCTAAAAATATTGTTCAAGAAAATAATGGTGAGAGCAGCAATAATGCAATTAAGTTAAACACTAAATTCATAAATAATTATGTCAGAGATTTGCAACAATCAGTTGTGTTATGGCATAAAATTTCTAATCCTTATTTTAGTGATTTTTCAGAGAATGAGAAAATTTGGCTAGATAAACTAAACAGATTAGGAAATATTGGATCGATATCTGCTGTTCCTTCTTTGATAATGGTTTTTTTCAAGAAAGAAAGTAACACAGAGAAGAGAGTCAGATTTTTAAAGGCTTTAGAATTACTAATGTTTTTTAGTTTATTAAATGGTTTTCCGTCTCACGCAATATTTTCTATCACACGATTCAATCCTTTAGAAAAAGCAATAAACCTAAGTAAAAGTAAAGTTACAGCAGAAAAATTAATAAAAGAGTTGGAAGAAATGTTTCATGAAGTCTGTTGTGATAAGGAAGCATTAAAACGAATCAAATCTGAGTTTAAGACACGAGGCTTTTACAGGTGGCGTGGAATAAAATATTTTCTTTATGAATATGATTTATATCTACAATCATCATCAAAACATAGCCAAATAAAGATAAATTGGTATGAATTTATTAAGAATGATTTTACAGAAGATTACAGGACTGTTGAACATATATATCCACAAACAGCCAAAGACAAATATTGGCGTGATGCTTTTGAAAAGTATACAATTAAGGAAAAAAACATATTAAAAAATTCTCTTGGTAACTTATTACCTCTTTCATCAGCTAAAAACTCTAGCTTTAGCAATAAATCTTTTCTTGCAAAAAAAGGTAATGAAATAAATACTATTGGATATAGATATGGGTCTTTTTCTGAAAATGAAGTAGCGACTTATGAAAATTGGACAGCTAAAGAGATACTTAAAAGAGGTATTGATTTACTAAATTTTATGGAAGAAAGATGGAAATTTAGTATAGGAAACGAACAAGAAAAAATAGAATTTTTGGGTATAGGATTTGTCTTAAAAAAAGAAGGGTTATCTAATTAAGCAAATATGCGTTCCTTTGCGTGATACAAAACTAGATTTATCAATGCAAGCTGATTTAGTGGCTTTGTTGCAACATCAGCAATAAAATATGTATTATACCAAGCGATCGTCCCTCTTCGTTCTCTGCGCCTAATAAGGTTCGTTAAAAAGAGCGATCGTCTGCAAAATGTCCACAGTGCGATCGCATTAATCTTTCAGTTGAAAACTGAGCCGTATTCGTTCATCAAGTCAATTAGCGATAAAATTTGAATATAGTAAGTATTTCTTCAAAAGCAAGTACTTTAATCGTCTCATAGTAAGGTGTACTTTTGAGCGCTTTTAAATCTTTAATAAAGCTGGATAGATACTGGGTATTCACTCTATTTTTAATTTGGCTAATGCTTCATTAATATTTAATGGTATTTCTTGTTGTACTTCCTTGATTGCTAATATCAATCCTTCATCTTCAATCGCTTCTAATAAGCGTAAATAGTCTTGAAAATCTATAATTACTTTACGAATATTACCTTGAGCATCTGTGATTAATTCTTGAGCAAATGGGTATTGATTGGTTTTCATTTGGGTATTAGTGTTTGTAATCATAGAGAATTTGATTACCTTTATATAGTACAAGTATAGAAGATTTGGAGTAGGCGATCGCTTCGCTGCGACTTTGGGCGAAAGAAAAAAGCGATATCGAAAACTCCCAAAGTGCGATCGCTCTCTTCATCCTCTGTGTTCTCCGCGCCTCTGTGGTTCGTTAAAAAAAGCGATCGCCTAAAAAATCTCCACAGTGCGTAGGCGTTCGCGTAGCGTCTCATAGAAAAGCCCGCCGTTGGCGTTAGCATCTCTGAAAGAGAAGCCTCTGGTAGAGAAGGCATCACAGTTTTTTCTTAAAATGCGATCGCCTAATTTTATCTTCACAACAAACGCGATACTCCTGCGGATTCACTTGCTGAACGCATTAATCTTTCAGTTGAAAACTGAGCCGTATTCGTTCGTCAAGTCAATTAGCGATAAAATTTGAATATAGTCAAGTTAGTAAAGTTATTTAGAATGAATATTTCCCTCAAACCTGAGCATGAGCAGTTTATTCAATCCCAAATTCAAGCTGGGAGATATGCTAATGCAGAAGAAGTGATGAACGAAGCATTCAAATTGCTACAAGCACGAGAACAACGTTTGGAAGAACTTCGACAAAAAATAGCGATTGGAAAAGAACAAATTGCTAGAGGAGAGCTTACAGATGGTGAGATAGTATTTGCTCAACTACAAGAAAAAATCAATCAAATTGCTGAGTCTCAAAAATGAGTAACTACTCCTTTTCTGATGAAGCAGTCAAAGATTTAAATACTATTTGTAAGTATATTGCCCAGAATAGTCCCAGTGCTGCTAATAAACTTTTTGATGCCATTCGTCAAAAATGCAAATTAGTTGCTGGATTTCCTAACATGGGGAAGAGTTATGAGCAATTATCTGCGAATCTACGGGGATTTAATATTGAGGAATATATCGTCTTCTACTACCCCAGAGAAGATGGAATCGATATTACCCGTGTCATCAGTGGATATAGAGATTTGGAATCACTATTTTTAGAATTAGAGTGAAATAGCCATAGTCTAATTGCACTTTCACAGCAAAGGCGAGCTTAGGCGAATCTCACTATTTGCGTAGCGTCTCGTAGAGAAGGCATTGCTTTTTCTTAGGTAACTGTCCGTTTTATCGGGATTTCTATCCAGAACTCACAGCCTTTGCCAGGTTCAGAAACACACTTGATATTACCGCCGTGTTTTTCCACAATAATTTGGTAGCTAATAGATAATCCCAAACCAGTGCCTTGTCCAGGTTGTTTGGTGGTAAAGAAAGGTTCAAAAATGCGCGATCGCATCGTCTCTGGAATCCCACAACCATTGTCAGCAATGCAAATCAGAATAGTATTCCCTTCGAGGACTTCTGTGCGAATCAAAATTTTAGGATTGTCAATTATTTTTCCACTTTTTTGTGAGTTTTCCAGTGCATCAATTGCATTGTTGAGAATATTCATAAACACTTGATTTATCTGGGCTGCATAGCAGACTACTGGAGGCAATTCACCATATTGTTTAACTACCTCAATCGCAAAATAATTAGTCTGTGGTTGCAGTCGATGTTGTAAAATTAGCAAAGCACTATCGATGCCTTCATGAATGTCAACGGGCTTTATTCCTGCTTCATCAAGTCGAGAAAAAATTCGTAACGACAAGACGAGTTGAGAGATTCGCTCTGCCCCCATCTTCATTGAAGTTAAAATTTTGGGCAAGTCATCACTAATAAAATCTAAATCCAGTGCTGCTACTTGCTTTTTAATTTCCTCTGTTGTCTTAGGATACTGTTTCTGATATAGGCGCAGTAATTTTAGTAAATTTTCGGTATGTTCAGTAACATAAGTGATGTTGCCGTAAATGAAACTAATCGGGTTGTTAATTTCATGTGCTATACCAGCAACTAACTGCCCTAAGCCTGCCATTTTTTCACTTTGAATTAACTGGCTCTGGGTGTGCTGCAATTCTTTCAGAGTCTGGGTAATTTCTTCTTTCTGACGTTGAGTTTGTGCGAGTAATTCCGCTTGCTGAAGTCCTACTCCTAACTGAGTACCAATCTGCATCAGCAAATCTATCTCATCTTCTTGCCAATCACGGGGTTTGATATTTTGATAAGCTGCTATTAATCCCCAAAGTTTTTTACCTTGAAAAATCGGCACAATCATATATCCCCTAGCCTCCATTAGTTCGAGTAGGGCAATATGATATATAGAGTAATTGGCGCTGTAAATATCTTGAATGACAATACTTTTACCATTAGCAAAGCTTCCGCCTTGGGTTGCTTGTAAATAATCATCTGTGTAGACGTAGCCCGTCGTAGATATCGCAGATACAATTTCCCTTACTGGTGTCCAACCTTTGGCTAATGACTCAGCAACAAATTCGCCACTCCAATCAGCGTGGAATCGATAGATTGTGACTCGATCAACTTCCAATAACCGCCGGACTTCTTCTGTACTGGTAGCAAAGATGGTGTCAATATCAAGAGACTGGCGAATTTTTTCTACGGTTGCGGCTAACGCCTTTTCCCTTTGGGCCGCTTTCCGTTCTCGTTCGGCAGCTTTAGCCAGTTTTTGAGTTTGCACCTGCATCTGTTTCAATGACTCAGCTTGCTGTAATGCTACTCCCAATTGAACGCCAACCTGCGCCAATAAGTTGATTTCCTCATCTTGCCAATAACGGGGTTGAGAGTTTTGATAAGCTACTAGCAATCCCCACAACTTCTCGCCCTGAGAAATTGGGACAAAAGTTTCATTCCGTGCATACTTACCCGCTTGCTTTCCTTGCACAAGAATACCTTCTGTCACTGGCTGCGGCTTAACCACTGGTGTCCAGCCATCAACAATAGAATCAGCTACAAATTCGCCACTCCAATCAGGATAGAAGCGGTAAATTGCGACTCGTTCCACTTCTAATAAGCGACGGACTTCTTGAGTTGTGGTTTTAAAGATGGCTTCAATTTCCAGAGACTGACGAATTTTTTCTACGGTGTTTGCCAACGCCCTTTGTCTTTCAGCAGCTTTGCTGATCTCTGCGGCTTGGATTTGCAATTGTTGAATAAATTCCGCTTGCTGCAAAGCAACACCTAGTTGTGTGCCCACTTGGGTAAGCAAGTAAACCTCATCTTTTTGCCAATTGCGGGTTTCGGCGTTCTGGTAAACTGCTAGCAAGCCCCAGAGTTTCTGACCGTGGTAAATGGCTACGATCGCATAAGCTCTTGCCTGATAAATTTCTAAAATTTTAATGTAGCAGTCGCTAAAGCCTGAATTGTAAATATCATTACAAATTCGGTATACTTCACAACTGCTAAAGCTACCACCTTCGGTATCTTGTAAGTAGGTGTCAGCAACTGGGGGTTTAGCTAAATCTTTGGCGCTACATTCACTGACATTTTCACTCAATTCAGGCCGCTGCCATTGTTCATCGATTAGGGAAATCCAACCTTCTGCTACTGATTCAAATACAAATTCACCACTCCAATCGGGATTGAAGCGATAAATAGCCACACGATCAGCACTTAGCAACTGCCTAAGTTCTGCGGTGGTTGTATGGAAAATGCTTTTTAAGTCTAGAGACTGACGAATTTTCTCAATGGTTATAGCTATGGTTTTCTGCCATTGGGCTGCTTTTTCTCTGGCTGTTGCTTGTGCTAGTTGTGCCGATTGGAGTTTTACTTGTTCTAGGTAGTCTGCTTGCTGTAAAGCAACTCCTAGATGTTCGGCGATTAATTGTACAAACTCAATTTCTGATGCTTCCCATTGCCGAGAACTACTACACTGATGAATACACAACAATCCCCATAAATTTTTACCTTTGATCAAGGGGGCAGTTATATTGGCACGTACTTGGAATCTTTCTAAAATCTGGATGTAGCAATCACTAGCATTAACTTGGTAAATATCAGCTATTGCTCTAATGCGACCTTGCTGATAGAGTCCTGCGAACTCTTCACTAAAGCAGTGGTCGCGCAGTTTGGCTGCTAGTGCCGAATCCCATTCTGTGGCCACATCTTCATAGATAAATTCCCCTTCCCATGCCAAATCAGGATAAAAACGAAACACGCCAACCCGATCGGTTTGTAGAAGTTGGCGGACTTCAGTGACTGTAATTTTAAAGATTACGTCTATATCTAAAGACTCGCGGATACGGGCAATAACTCCAGATAAGGCTTTTTGTTGCTCATTCTGACGTGAATGAGATTCTTCCTGTTCTGAATTTGGTTGTATGGGTTGAGTGGTAGAGGAGTTTTCCATTCCCAGTGGGACTTTAAATATTGAAAGTCTTCTATTTCATAATTCCCGTTGCGATCGCAAAGTTAACAGTTATTTCCTGGGAATGCCAAAAAACAATGTAGGGACACGATATTATCGTGTCCCTACAAGAAAATTTTTCAACCACGAGAAAATTATCGCCGCTTGGGAGTGGCGCTGCGGCTGGTGCGTTTGTCTTCATCTCGGCGACGGCGATCGCGCCAATCTGCCACAGTTAAATAACCAATACCACCAGTAACTACTACAAGCAGCACTATGGCTACTATTGTTAAAATACTCAAAAATGGACTTTCCACGATGCCTCTACAGTCCGTTACGTCCCCAAACTACCATTGCAATTGACCAAGTGAACACAACTAACAGCGATACCCAACCTAGTGTCAAAATCTCCATAGTCCCGCTTTTCAAATAATTACAAAAGGTTTCTAATATTTATCATACAGGGATTGGGCAGGCTGAGATTTTTTTTATAAATGACATTGTAGCTTTGGCGGGCGATGTCTACGATGGTCACTGAGCCAAGTCAAGCTACGCGGAACGTCTCGTAGAGAAGTGCGGGCTATACCTACGCAAATAACATACTATCTTTCTGGTTAAGCTAGTACTTCAAGCATTAATAAAGACTAATGTAAAAAAATAGCGATCGCGCTTTCTAGCTTGATGGTTTGGGAATACTAGGGTTATAGGTATATATTTCAAATCCAACAACCCCTAGTATGATGCAGACATTTTTCAACTATCCTTTCCAATCAAACGGTTTTATTCCCCACGGACATTGTTATCTCTGGCAAACTGGATTAGTTTGGCTCCACATTATTTCTGATGCCACGATCGCTCTGGCTTATTATTCTATTCCCTTCCTACTGATTTACTTTATTTCCAAACGTAAAGACGTTCCTTTCAATGGAGTCTTTTTGTTATTTGGTGCTTTTATCATTGCCTGCGGTACTGGACACCTAATGGATATTTGGACGCTTTGGCATCCAAACTATTGGATTGCAGGTGGTTTAAAAGCTTTAACTGCCATTATTTCTATATACACGGCATTTGCGTTATTTTACCTTATGCCTCAAGCTCTAGCACTACCCAGCCCAGCCCAGTTAGAGGCTATTAATCAAGTTCTTTCAACAGAAATTGTCGAGCGCAAGCGTATTGAGAAAGAACTACGTCAAGCAGAAGAAGTTGCTCAAAACTCCAGCCAAGCTAAGAGTGAATTTCTGGCCAACATGAGTCATGAACTACGCACACCTCTTAACGGCATCCTGGGCTATACACAAATTCTCCAACGCACAGAATCTTTAAGTGAAAAAGGACGCAAAGGACTCAGCGTTATTTATCAATGTGGTTCTCATCTTTTAACCTTAATTAATGATGTTCTGGATCTCTCTAAAATCGAAGCCCGGAAGTTGGAATTATATCCTGTTGATTTCTACTTGCCTGCCTTTATAGATAGTGTGACTGAAATTTGCCGCATCAGGGCAGAACAAAAAGTCATCGCATTTCACATTGAAATCGATCCTAATTTACCAACGGGTATTCATGGTGATGAAAAACGCTTGCGGCAAGTACTGATTAACTTGCTTAGTAATGCCATGAAATTTACTCATCAAGGCAGTGTCACTTTCAAAGCTCAGGTCATCAATAAAGAATCAAATGCTAATGGAAAAACTAACTACAAAATTCGCTTTGAGGTAGTAGATACTGGCACTGGCATAACCCCTGAACAAGCCGAAAAAATCTTCCAGCCCTTTGAACAAGTAGGGAGCCAGAAACGACAATCTGAAGGTACAGGCTTAGGATTAGCAATCAGCCAAAAAATTGTTTTGTTGATGGGTGGACAAATTCAGGTGCAAAGTGAATTTGGCAAAGGTAGCACTTTCTGGTTTGAGGCAAAATTGTCAGAATCTAAAGACTGGGCAAAGGTTTCTAGAGTAGTTGAGCAGGGAACTATTATTGGTTATCAAGGACAAAGGCGCACCATTTTGATTGCGGATGATAAATGGGAAAATCGATCAGTAATTGTAAATTTACTAGAGCCAGTTGGGTTTACTGTTGTAGAAGCTGGTAATGGTCAGGAAGCATGGGTACAGTCTCTAGCCCACGAACCAGATATAATTATCACTGATTTAGTAATGCCGATATTGGATGGATTTGAGTTAATTAGGCGTTTGCGTCAGTCTGGGCCATTTAAAGAGATTCCTGTCATCGCGTCCTCAGCAAGTGTATTTGCAGTTGACCAGCACAAGAGTATTGATGTAGGTGCAGATGCCTTTTTACCAAAGCCTGTAGAAGCTGAAAATCTGCTGGAAATGCTACGACAGTTTTTGCAACTAGAATGGATTTTTGACGCTAAGGTAGACGCTATCAAAAAAATCTCTAAAGATGCTTCTAATCAGCAAAATGAAATGATTCATCCTAGCAAAGATGTTTTGCAAGAGTTACTCGAACTATCACAAGACGGCGACATTCAAAATATTTTAGAACTGGCTGAAAAACTTTCTGCATCTGATGAGAAGCTAAACATTTTTTCTCAGCAACTCATGCAGCTTGCTAGTAATTTCCAACTCAAACGTTTGGAAACTTTTATTGAAAAATACATCAATTAATTTTAGTTAAATTCAAATTTTTAATTCATCATGATCAAACCCCTAAATAACGGATTTATTTTAATTGTGGATGATAATCCGACAAATTTATCTGTCTTGTGTGCAGCGCTTAATAGTGAGGGTTTTCGCTTCCGTGTTGCAGTGGATGGAGAAACTGCGATCGCCCAGGCTGAACGCAATCAACCAGAGTTGATTTTGCTGGATGTGCAAATGCCTGGGATTGACGGATTTGAAACTTGTCGTCGTCTCAAAGCCAATCCCGTTACCCAAAATATTCCAATTATTTTCACCACTGCCTTAGCAGATACCGAAAGTAAAACGAAGGGATTTTCACTAGGTGCAGTAGATTATATCCCTAAACCGTTTGCACAAGAGGAAGTAATTGCTAGAGTGCGCGTGCATCTACAACTCAAACAATTAACTGAATCTTTGGAACAGCAAGTTAGCGATCGCACCAAGGCTTTGCAACAAGCCCAGGTTAAACTGGTACAGCAAGAGAAACTGTCAACACTCGGAGAGTTAATCGCTGGTATTGGGCATGAAATCAACAACCCCATCAACTTTATTTCCAGCAATATTCCCCCCTTGGAAGAATATATTGCAGGAGTAACCGAGTTGCTTCTACTGTATGAGCAAGAGTATCCCAACCCAACAGCCAAAATTACTACCTTTATAGAAAAATTGGATCTGAACTTTGTTCTCGAAGATATGGTAAAAATTTTGGACTCACTCCAGCTAGGAAGTGAACGAATTCAGAACCTTTCTAATTCACTCCGCAGCTTTTGCCGTTCGGATAGTGATACAAAAATACCTGCTGACTTGCACCAAGGGCTAGATAGTACACTAATGATTTTGCAACATCGCCTCAAGCCTAATGGCGAACGTCCGGGCGTTGAAGTTATTAAAAATTATGGAATATTACCAGAGATAAACTGTTATCTAGGGCAGATGAATCAAGTATTTATGAACATTCTAGCAAATGCGATTGATGCCCTTGATGAAGCGATATTGGAAGGTAAAATGAGCAATACAATTCCTCAAATTAAAATTGCAACAGAATTAAATCCCGAAGAATTAGTTGTAATTAGAATTAGTGATAATGGGATTGGTATTCCTGAACGGCTTAAAAAACACTTGTTTGAGCCGTTGTTTACTACAAAAAATGTTGGTAAAGGCACTGGGCTTGGCTTGTCAATAGCCTATCAAATAGTTGTAGAAAAACACAACGGTGTATTAGAGGTGAACTCTCAACCAGGCATTGGAACCGAGTTTATTATCAAAATTCCCAAATGAAACCAGCATTTAATTAATTACAGAACTACTCTAGTGTTTATCATATTAGAAACTGGTGAAAATGCAGGCAAGCAGAGGGTTAGAGAGAAACTAATTAATTCCCAATTCCCAATTTATATCTTGGAGTGAACCCAATTTTAGATCCTCAATTAATGGCAGAACGCATAGAATCCCTCAAAGCTGGAATAGTTGGAGGTTTATCTGTGTCTTTTGCTTTTGTGCTTTCAGAAGTGTTGAATGTTAAGAAAAATCCGATAAAAATAGCCCAAAATATGGTAATTTTGGGCGAAGGCTTAAAATATATTAGTTTAATTGTGATTATAAATTCATTTCCTAAAATTGTCAAAGATATACTGAGAAAGCTGCCAAAAAACGATTATCCAGTCTTGAACAGTCGTCTATTTTTTGAGTGCTGGCTATCCTATTCCCTGGATAACAGTTTAACAAGTATGCGAGATTTATTTAAAAGATTAAA